>NZ_BDEL01000001.1:3807500-4107500 GCF_001685485.1 Formosa haliotis
TTAAAGGTTCTGGGGTTCCTGTAATTGCAGATGGAGGTATTCGTTATACAGGAGATATTCCTAAAGCGATTGCAGCCGGAGCAGATACGGTAATGTTAGGATCGCTATTAGCAGGTACTAAAGAATCTCCAGGAGAAACTATTATTTTTGAAGGACGAAAATTCAAGTCGTACCGTGGAATGGGGTCTGTGGAAGCTATGAAACAAGGAAGTAAAGATCGTTATTTTCAAGATGTAGAAGACGATATTAAAAAATTAGTTCCAGAAGGAATCGTAGGACGTGTAGCTTACAAAGGCGATTTATTTGAAAGTATTCATCAGTTTATTGGTGGTTTACGTGCAGGTATGGGTTACTGTGGCGCTAAAGATGTTGCTACTTTAAAAGAAACTGGCCGTTTTGTTAAAATTACAGCTAGCGGAATTAACGAAAGTCACCCACATGACGTAACCATTACAAAAGAGTCTCCTAATTATTCGAGATAGTAGTCGTTTTAGGACTTAATATATATTGAAAACTCCAATTGAAACTTTTGTTTTAATTGGAGTTTTTTTATGTTTTTTTCTGAAGTGTTTAGAGTGTATTCTTAGGCCGGTGATTATGGTTCTTTGAATTAAGAGATGCTTCAATTCGTCACGCTTCATTCCGACGAAAGGAGAAATCCCTATACTAAATGCCGATATTAATTCGAATCGTCACTCTGAATTAATTTCAAGGTCTCATAAAGACAAATAATGTTAAAGGATTATGTGATACTGAAACAAGTTCAGTATGACGGTTCGATTTGTCATTTCAATCAAAAAAAGGAATGTCATCTTTAAAACAACGTAGAGAGGAATCTCTAAACTAAATACTGATAATAATTCTAATCGTCACTCTGAATTAATTTCAAGGTCTCATAAAGACAAATAATGTTAAAGGATTATGTGATACTGAAACAAGTTCAGTATGATGGTTCGATTAGTTATTTCAACTAAAAAAGGAGTGTAATCTTTAAAACAACGTAGAAAGGAATCTCTAAATTAAATGCGGGTATTAACTCGAATCGTCACCCTGAATTAATTTCAAGGTCTCATAAAGACAAATAATGTAAAAGGATTATGTGATACTGAAACAAGTTCAGTATGACGCTTTGATTTGTCATTTGGACTAAAAAAAGGAGTGTAATCTTCAAAACAACCTAGAGAGGAATCTAAACTAAATGCTGATATTTATTCGAATCGTCACCCTGAATTAATTTCAGGGTCTCATAAAGACAAATAATGTAAAAAGATAATGTGATACTGAAACGAGTTTAGTAGGACGGCAATAATCAAATCTTCAAAATTACCCCTTCGAAAGTATGCTGGCTAAAAACTTAGTACTTTGAAACTGTTCTAAAATTATCTTTATAAAAACGGTAATTGGAATTGCCATAATTAATCCTGGAATTCCCCAGATAAAGCCCCATAACATAAGCATAACTAATACGGTTATAATATTTATCGAAAAGGATTTTCCCATAAAAACAGGTTCTAAAATAGCTCCAAATAATACTTGTACACCTGTAATACTCAGAATAAAAAAGATTAGAGTACTGGTGGCTTCAATTTCTACAAAGGCAAAAATAGAGAGTAAAATTACAGTTACAAACGAGCCAACCATTTGTATGAAATTGATGATAAAAGCAAATAAACCCCAGAAAATAGGAAAACTTACTCCAAAGGCATAGCAGGCTAAGCCTGTACCAATTCCTGTTAATAAGCTAACCAAAACTTTTACTTTTATAAATTGAATTAAATCTTTTTCAATTTTCATAAAGGTTTTTACCGATGTGTGCTTGCGTTTTAAAAGAGTTTTGTTTAACAATTTATGCACGTTAATAGATTCTGCTAACCATAAAACCACAAAAAAGGCCGTCATTAAAACCATAGTTAACGTGGTTCTAATAAAATTTATAGTAGGACCAAAATTGCTTAATAGAGTATCCTTGTCGAGTAACTGATTGGAGATACTCACGTTATCTTTTACTAGTTCGGTACCAAAAAAACTTTCTAAACTACTAATTAATAGTTTAATCTTTTGTTCTGCTTTAAACAAGAATGCATCGCTAGTCGATAAGATTTCTTTGCTCGATAAGTGAATTAAATACCCTCCAATTTTAAAGAACACTAAAATTATTAAAATAATGATGATGATACTTACCGCATTTGGTAGTTTTCGCTTTGTTAACCACCTCATTATAGGTAAAAAGAGTAGGGCAATAAACATAGAGAAAATAAGAGGCACAAAAATAAACGATAGTATTTTAAGTAAATAAAATATTAAAGGGATAACAATAATTAGTAATAGGAGATTTGTTGTTCGTCTATCGTTTAACATAGTGTAATAAAGTGTATAAAATATCGATGGCAAAGGTAGTTTAAAAGCCCAAATTTTTTAGGCAGAAAATCATAATTTTTTTGCCTAAATTTCTATAATTCTGCAGTGTAAACTTGTCCTCGATGTGGTTTTAAAGTATCTCTTATAGGTTTCATATCTACTTCATTTACAACTAAAAAAGCAATAGCATGCATGTCGGTAATAGCCGTAAAACCTGTAATGTTAATATCTAGATTTTCATTGCTTATATATTCCTTTAAATGAATTTCGTGATGTTCGGCAGTTTTTAGTGCTTGTGGACCTCTAAAATCCCAAATCAGTTTTAATTGTCGCATGTGTTAAAGTTTTAACAAAAATACATAATACATGTGTCAGTTTATCGCTTCTCATACTATATTGTATGCAGTTTTTAATATAATTACCTAATGGTTTAATTTATAGATTAAAAAAGGGTCTAGTTGTTATAAAATAATGCGGCTGCCAAAACTATTATTGACTAGTAATTTTAAATACTAAACTAATCTTAACTACGTTTGTTAAAGCAACTTGTAATATAGGTTTATATTGCTATTTTTGCTCACGTTAAATTATAAATAATGAAATTGAAATCCGTTTTATTGTTGCTGTCGCTTACTATTTCAGCTCTAAGTACAGCACAAGTTACTACTGAAGATGTTCTTTTTACGGTAGATGAAACTCCAGTTTATGCATCAGAATTTATTAGAGTTTACAATAAAAATTTAGATTTGGTAAAAGACGAATCTCAAAAAGATATCGATGCTTATCTGCAACTTTTCATAAATTATAAACTAAAATTAGCCGAAGCCCATGCGCTTAAGCTAGATGAAAAACAATCGTATAAAAAGGAATTAAATTCTTATAGAAATCAACTCGCTCAAAATTATTTAACCGATAATACGGTAACCGACGAATTGGTAGAAGAAGCTTATAATCGTTTAAAGTACGATGTAAAAGCACGACATATTTTAGTGCGCGTAGATGAAAATGCTTCGCCAGCAGATACCTTGGCAGCCTACACCGAAATTGTAAAACTTAGAAAACGACTCATAGACGAAGGTTTCGATAAAGTAAAGAAAGATATACATAACGGAAAAACGGTTTTTGCGGAAGACTTAGGTTATTTCAATGCGTTTAAAATGGTGTACAGTTTTGAAAATGCAGCGTACAACACCAAAGTGGGCGATGTGTCGCAACCGTTTAGAACCCGTTTTGGGTATCATGTAGTACAAGTTACAGATAAACGCCTATCGCGTGGTACTGTAAAAGTGGCGCATATTATGATTGCAAATAATAAAGAAGGCGATACCATTTCTAATCCGGAAGCTAGAATTAACGATATTTATAAGAAATTAAATCAAGGTGAAAGTTTTGAGAGTTTGGCGAAACAATTTTCAGACGATAAAAGCTCTGCAAATAAAGGCGGAGAATTAGCCCCTTTTACAGGCGGACAATTATCGTCTAGTGAATTTGAAGATGAAGCTTTTGCTTTGCAAGATGTAGGTGATGTGTCTAAACCATTTAAAACAAATTTTGGTTGGCATATTATTAAACTGTTAGATAAAAAAGAATTAGAATCTTTTGAAGATTTAAAACCAGAGTTAGAAGACAAGGTAAAACAAGATAGCCGGTCTGAGCGGATTAACGAAACACGTATTCAGGATTTAAAAACCAAATACAAGATCCCAGAAGAACAACCTGCTTTGCCATATTTTGTGAAATTATTAAATAAAACGTATTACGATAACACGTGGCAATTACCATCTAATTTTAAAGGAAACAAGACTCTTTTAACTATTGGAACTAAAACTATTACTTATAACGAGTTTGGCGACTTTATGGTAAAGCGTCAAGCCATGTTTTCAGATAAGGTGCCGTATGCAAAAATTGTAGAAGTAAATTATGATGCCTTTTTAGATAAAGAATTAAAAGCCTATCAAGATGCTAATTTAGAAAACGAAAGTCCCGAATTTGGAAATATCGTGGCCGAATATCGAGATGGGTTACTACTTTTCGATTTAATGGATTCCGAAATTTGGAATGTTGGGAATACAGATACGCTAGCCATTCAAGCGTATTATAACCAACACAAAGACAAATACAATTGGGATAAAAGAGTCGATGCCATTGTAGCCTCGTCGGTAGAAAGAAAAGATATTAAAAAGGTAGCTAAATACTTAAAACGCAAAATGTCTATAGAAGACATTAAAGCGAAACTTAATGTAAACGATGAAATTCATGTTATCTTTACCACAGGAATTTTAGAAGAGAATCACCAAAGTTTACCAGAAAACTTCGAATTTGAAACGGGAATCTCAGATATTTACGACTATAATGGCGGTTATATCGTGGCTAAAGTAAACGAGGTGTTACCAAAAACACCAAAAACGTTTGAAGAAGCAAAAGGTAGCGTTATTAGTGATTATCAAGCAGAAAAGGAAGATCGTTGGATGCAAGATTTACACGCTAAATACACGGTAACCATTAACGAAAGTGTGCTAACTAAAGTAAGAAATCAAATTAATAATTAATCATTGAAGTATAGCGTTCTCATACTGTTGGCATTTTTAGGGCTAAGCTCGTGCCAACTTTTTAAAACAGAAGATACTCGCATTCCTGTGGCCAGAGTAAACGATTCGTATTTATATCAAGAAGATATAAAAGATTTGGTAAACAGCGGGACCTCTAAAGAGGACAGTACACTTTTGGTTCAAAATTATATTACCCGTTGGGCGACTCAAGAATTATTGGTAGAAGGTGCAAAGCGAAATTTAAACGAAACCAAACTTAACAACTTTCAACGTTTAGTAAATCAATATAAAAACGATTTATATTCTAAAGCCTATTTAGAAGCCTTAGTAACCCGTAGTGTAGATACAGCAGTTTCTAAACAAGAGGCCGAAAGCTATTATAATGCTAATATTGAAGCCTTTAAATTAAACGAAGATCTTATCAAGTTTCGCTACATAAATGTAGATGAAAATAGATTAGATTATAAGGACTTAGAAACGAAGTTTAAGCGCTTTAATTCAGAGGATAAAAAGGAGTTAGATTCTATCTCAATTCAGTTTAAATCCTATGCTTTAAACGATTCTATTTGGATTAAAGTGAGTCAAGTTTTAAGCAAGATTCCAGTGGTTTCTGCGGTAAATAAAGATCAACTGTTAAAAAAATCTAATTTTATACAACTCAAAGATTCATTAGGAGTATATTTGATGCATGTTAACGACGTTTTATTGCGAGGAAGCACGGCACCATTAGAGTACGTAAAACCTACCATCGATCAAATCGTAATTAATAAAAGAAAATTAGAACTCATTAGAGATTTAGAAAAAGATATTACTAAAGATGCAATTAAGAACAAACAATTTGAAATTTATAATTAACCTAAAACAAGCTTTAATCTTAAGCTTATTACTTTGTGCAAATGGTGTTTTCGCACAAGAAGTTATCCCAGACGAAGTCGTTGAGCCTAAAAAAGTAAAAGATTCTGTAGTAACAGCAGGAGCCAAGAAAATTGATGGTGTTGCAGCTGTTATTGGCGAGCATATTGTTTTAGATTCTGATGTAGATAAAATCAGGATGCAATATGAAGCCCAGGGTGTAAATACAGCTGAAATTTCGCGTTGTGAATTATTCGGGCGTTTGTTAGAAGATAAATTATATGCGCATCAAGCAGTTCAAGATAGTTTAGTGGTTTCAGACATAGAAATCCATTCGTATGTCGATCAGCAAATTCAGCAGTTTCTACAACAAACAAATGGTTCTATGGATGCCTTATTGAAGTTATATAATAAGGATGACGAACAAAGTTTTAGAGACGAAATGTTTGAAATAAACAAGAGTCAGAAATTAGCTCAGATGATGCAAAATAAAATTGTTGAGGAGGTAGAAATAACACCTGAAGAAGTTCGTGAGTTTTTTAATGATATTCCTAAAGAAGATCGTCCAACATTCGGAACAGAATTACGCGTTGCCCAAATTGTAGTAGAACCTAAAGTTACCGATGAAGAAAATCAGAAAGTAATAGATAGATTAAAAGAAATAAAGGCCGATGTTATAGAAAATGGTGCAAGTTTTCGATCTAAAGTCGTACTGTATACAGAAGATCCTGGTTCGGTAGCTAGTGGAGGAATGTATACTCTAAATCGTAAAAAACCAAGAATGGTTAAGGAGTTCAGACAAGTTGCCTTTAGTTTAAAAGAAGGTGAAATTTCAGATCCTTTTAAAACAGAATTCGGGTATCATATTATTTATCTTGAAAAAATTAGAGGACAAGAATACGATGTGCGTCATATTTTATTAATCCCTAAGGTGTCTGATGAAGAAATTAAACTGGCTAAAGAAAAAATTGACAAGGTTAGAGAAGAGTTAGTTAACGAAGAGATTACTTTTGCCGAAGCAGCGAAAAAATATAGTGACGAAAAAGAAACAAAATTTGATGGCGGACAATTAATAAATCCGGCAACTCAAGATTATAATTTCGAGTTAACTAAAATGGACCCAGAATTATATGGGCAAATTCAACATTTAAAAGATAACGAGTTAAGTTTAGTGTTAAAAGACCAAGATCGTACAGGACGAATTAAGTTTAAAATACTTACTGTTACTGGTCGTGTAGACGAGCATGTTGCAAACTACGCTCAAGATTTTCTTAAAATTAAAGAATTAGCCTTAGACGAAAAACGTATAGAGGCTGTAGCAAAATGGCAAAAAGAAACGATTTCTGATACGTACATTAAAATTAATGGAACGTATAGAGACTGTGAATTTGCTAGTAACTGGTTAAAAAAATAATATGTCTGATGTCGCTGCTGTAGAGCAATTTGTAAAGAAGTTTAGCGCTTTAAAAACCGAAATATCTAAGGTCATAATTGGTCAGGATCAGGTGGTTGAGGAGATTCTAATTTCAATTTTCTCTGGAGGTCACGCCCTATTAATAGGAGTACCTGGATTAGCGAAAACCTTAATGGTAAATACCATTTCTCAAGCTTTAGGGCTCGATTTTAAGCGTATACAGTTTACACCAGATTTAATGCCTAGCGATATATTAGGAAGCGAAGTGTTAGACGAAAGCCGTCATTTTAAATTTATAAAAGGACCCGTTTTTGCTAATATTATTCTTGCCGACGAGATTAACCGTACACCACCTAAAACCCAAGCCGCTTTGTTAGAAGCGATGCAAGAACGTTCGGTAACGGTTGCGGGACATCATTATAAATTAGATTTACCCTATTTTGTACTTGCCACTCAAAACCCTATTGAGCAGGAGGGGACTTACCCATTGCCAGAAGCACAGTTAGACCGTTTTATGTTTGCTATTCACTTAGATTATCCTTCGTTTAAGGAAGAGGTCGATGTGGTAAAAGCGACGACAACAGATCGAAAAATTACGGTAAATCCCTTGTTTAATGCCAGTGAAATTGTAGAATTTCAAAAACTTATGCGTCGTGTTCCTGTAGCAGATAATGTTATTGAGTATGCGGTTGCCATGGTTGGAAAAACCAGACCAAATTCAGATCAAGCTCCAGAGTTGGTTAAAAATTATATCGACTGGGGTGCTGGGCCACGAGCGTCTCAAAATCTAATTTTAGCGGCAAAAACTCATGCTGTTATTCGTGGTAAATTTTCTCCAGATATAGAAGATGTTCAAGCCGTAGCTTTCGGAATTTTAAGACATCGTATTATACGAAATTATAAAGCAGAAGCAGAAGGCATTTCAGAACAAGATATTATTACAAGTTTGTTTTAAATATTTTCAGGATTATAATAGTATAATATCTGTTTAATATTATGCTTATTGTTTCAAATATTTTGCCGTCTAGGACACACTTTTGGTTGTTTTTTATCTAATATTTTTCATTTTTTAAGCGTGTTGCGCAATCGTTTTATAACATCTTCAAAAAATCTTAAGATATCTTCAATATTTAATTGGTTTTTAAGGTGTAAATTAAGGAATTGTTAAATTTTAATTTAAAAAATTAGCAGAATCATAGAGTGATTAGAAAGGTGGTTGTATTGCAAGCTTTATCTAAAAAAATAGCTTTAATTTTTTTATGTTTGTAGGGTTTTAAAAAGAAGGTTTTTTACACGCAAAACGAATTATAACGATTGCGCTTTGCTGTATTTTGCTTTAGTGCATATTACGCCCTTTGATAAACAAAAATTATGTTTTATAAACTTACTCGTATCTAATATAGACAAAACAATAGTATTTATGACTACTTATAAAGATTACATCAAGGAGATCGAAGCGCGTAAAGCGCAGGGACTTCATCCAAAACCAATTGATGGTGCAGAATTGTTAAGCGAAATCATTACACAAATTAAAGATGTAGATAACGCAAACAGAGAAGATTCTCTTAAGTTTTTCATTTACAACGTCGTACCAGGAACTACTGCTGCAGCCACTGTAAAAGCAAAATTCTTAAAAGCCATTATTTTAGGAGAATCTATCGTAAAAGAAATTACGCCAACATTTGGTTTGGAGTTGTTATCTCATATGAAAGGTGGCCCTTCTGTAGAAGTGCTATTAGACCTTGCATTGGGTAATGATGAATCTATAGCTAAACAAGCTGCTGAAGTTCTTAAAACACAAGTGTTCCTTTACGAAGCAGACACTGAACGTTTAGAAGCCGCTTATAAAAGTGGAAATGCCATTGCTAAAGAACTTCTTGAAAGTTATGCTAAGGCAGAATTTTTTACAAAATTACCAGAAGTAGAAGAAGAAATAGATATCGTAACTTACATTGCAGGAGTTGGAGATATTTCAACCGATTTATTATCGCCAGGTGGTGATGCGCATTCGAGATCGGATAGAGAATTACACGGACAGTGTATTTTCGAACATAATAAGGACATGCAAAACGAGCTTAAAGCGCTTAAAGAACAGCACCCAGATAAGCGTGTGATGTTAGTTGCAGAAAAAGGAACCATGGGAGTGGGATCGTCTAGAATGTCTGGTGTTAATAACGTTGCACTTTGGACAGGTATCCAAGCTAGTCCGTACGTGCCATTTATCAATTTCGCACCAGTTATTGCTGGTACAAACGGAATTTCTCCTATTTTCTTAACTACTGTTGGTGTAACAGGAGGTATCGGAATCGATTTAAAAAACTGGAAGAAACAAGTAGATGCGGCTGGTAATGCCGTTGTAGATGCCAATGGCGATCCTGTATTAGAAGAAGTATATTCTGTAGAGACAGGAACGGTATTAACTATCAATACCAAAGAGAAAAAATTATATAAAGATGGCGAAGCATTAATTGATATTTCTGCGTCTTTAACGCCACAAAAAATGGAATTTATCAAAGCAGGAGGATCGTATGCTGTTGTATTTGGTAAAAAATTACAAACCTTAGCAGCAAAAGTATTAGGTATCAATATGCCTCTTGTTTACGCGCCTTCAAAAGAAATTCATGTTGAAGGACAAGGTTTAACTGCAGTAGAGAAAATTTTCAATAAAAATGCCGTAGGAACACTTACAGATAAAGCCCTACATACAGGCTCTGATGTACGTGTAGAAGTAAATATTGTAGGGTCTCAAGATACTACTGGGTTAATGACATCGCAAGAATTAGAAGCGATGGCAGCAACTATTATTTCACCTATCGTAGATGCAGGTTACCAATCAGGTTGTCATACAGCTTCTGTTTGGGATGATAAGTCTAAAGCGAACATCCCGAAATTAATGAAGTTTATGAACGACTTCGGATTAATTACTGGTCGTGATCCTAAAGGAAACTACCATGCGATGACCGATGTTATTCACAAGGTATTAAACGATCTTACAGTAAGCGATTGGGATATCATTATTGGAGGAGATTCGCATACGCGTATGTCTAAAGGTGTTGCCTTTGGAGCAGATTCAGGAACTGTAGCTTTAGCTTTAGCAACAGGAGAAGCGTCTATGCCAATTCCACAGTCGGTTAAAGTTACCTTTAAAGGACTTATGAGAAGTTATATGGATTTCCGTGATGTGGTGCACGCAACACAACAACAAATGTTGAAGCAATATGGAGGTGAAAACGTATTCCAAGGGCGTGTTATCGAAGTACATATCGGAACTTTAACATCAGACCAAGCGTTTACCTTTACAGATTGGACGGCAGAAATGAAAGCTAAAGCTTCAATTTGTATTTCTGAAGACGACACATTAATCGAATCTTTAGAAATCGCTAGAGATCGTATCCAAATCATGATTAAAAAAGGTATGGATAACGATAATCAAGTATTACAAGGTTTAGTAGATAAAGCGAATAACCGTATTGCAGAAATTAAATCTGGTGCTAAGCCAGCGTTAAGACCTGATGCTAATGCGAAATATTATGCTGAGGTTGTTATCGATTTAGATGAAATTGCTGAGCCAATGATTGCCGATCCAGATGTAAACAACGAAGATGTATCTAAACGTTATACGCACGATACAATTCGTCCGTTATCCTATTACGGCGGAACTAAGCAAGTCGATTTAGGATTTGTAGGATCTTGTATGGTACATAAAGGCGATATGAAGATATTAGCTCAAATGTTGAAAAACATTGAAGCACAACACGGAAAAGTAGAATTTAAAGCACCTTTAGTTGTGGCACCTCCTACATATAATATTGTAGATGAGTTAAAAGCAGAAGGCGATTGGGAAGTATTACAAAAATACTCAGGTTTCGAATTCGATGATAATGCACCAAAAGGGGCAGCCCGTACCAAATACGAAAACATGTTGTATTTAGAGCGTCCAGGTTGTAACTTGTGTATGGGTAACCAAGAAAAGGCAGAACCAGGAGATACAGTAATGGCAACGTCTACACGTTTATTCCAAGGTCGTGTGGTAAAAGATACAGGCGAGAAAAAAGGAGAATCTTTATTGTCTTCTACTCCGGTTGTCGTGTTATCTACTATTTTAGGTCGTACACCTACTATGGAAGAATATGAAGCAGCCGTAGACGGAATTGTGTTAACACGCTTTAAACCATCTCAAAAACAATTAAGCACAGCAGCAGTCTAGATATACTCAGACAATTTAGCAAAGCTTATAATAATAGTTAACCAAGCTCAGTTTCGGACTGAGCTTGGTTTTTTTTTGCTCACGGCATAACAAGATAGATTTTAATTTGATTAAGTATATCGAGTCTAAATAAGTTTAGTTTTAACGTCATGCTAACTAAATTTTCTTTTTTTTCTCTAAATTAGAGGGAATTATATATTAAAAAAGAGACTTATATGGCATTTGATATTGATATGATAAAGAAGGTGTATTCTAACATGGCTAGTCGTGTAGATAAAGCCCGTGAGATAGAAGGAAAACCATTAACATTATCTGAAAAGATTTTATATTCTCATTTATGGGATGAAACCCCAAATAAAGCATTTGTTAGAGGTAAAGATTATGTAGATTTTGCTCCAGACCGTATTGCGTGTCAGGATGCTACTGCACAAATGGCGCTATTGCAATTTATGCAAGCCGGAAAAGATAAAGTCGCTGTACCTACAACGGTGCATTGCGATCACTTAATTCAAGCAAAAGATGGTGCTAAAACCGATTTAAAACACGCTAACGATGTGAGTAGTGAAGTGTTCGATTTTCTAGAATCGGTATCTAATAAATATGGTATCGGATTTTGGAAGCCAGGGGCTGGGATTATTCACCAAGTGGTTTTAGAAAACTATGCCTTTCCAGGAGGAATGATGATTGGTACCGATTCGCATACGGTTAATGCCGGCGGACTTGGTATGGTGGCAATTGGTGTAGGAGGAGCCGATGCTGTAGATGTTATGGCAGGGATGGCATGGGAACTTAAATTTCCTAAATTAATTGGGGTGAAGTTAACAGGAAGCCTTTCGGGGTGGACTGCTCCTAAAGATGTGATTTTAAAGGTTGCCGAAATTCTTACTGTAAAAGGAGGAACAGGAGCTATCGTAGAATATTTTGGCGAAGGTGCAACCTCTATGTCCTGTACAGGAAAAGGTACGATTTGTAATATGGGTGCAGAAATTGGTGCTACAACTTCTACTTTTGGTTACGACGAGTCTATGGAGCGTTACCTACGTGCCACAGAACGTGAAGATGTTGCAGATGCTGCAAATGAAATTAAATCATATTTAACAGCCGATCCAGAAGTGTATGCAAATCCAGAGGAATACTTCGATCAGGTTATTGAAATTAACTTATCGGAATTAACTCCGTTGTTAAATGGTCCGTTTACACCAGATTTATCGACTCGAGCAGGTTCAGAAATGACCGAGAAAGCTACTGCCAACGATTGGCCTTTAAAAGTAGAGTGGGGGCTTATAGGTTCTTGTACGAACTCTTCTTACGAAGATTTATCTCGTGCCTCGTCTATAGCCCAACAAGCTTTAGATAAAAACTTAAAAACGAAAGCAGAATTCGGAATTAATCCAGGTTCTGAAAAAGTAAGATATACGACCGAACGTGATGGCATCCTAGAAATTTTCGAGAAATTAGATGCTAAAATATTCACTAATGCTTGTGGTCCTTGTATTGGGCAATGGGCGCGTTACAGCGATCCTAAAAATGCACCGAAAAACAGTATCATCCATTCCTTCAACAGAAACTTTGCCAAGCGTGCCGATGGGAATCCAAATACCCATGCCTTTGTAGCATCACCAGAATTGGTGGCTGCCATAGCAATTGCTGGACGTTTAGATTTTAATCCGATGACCGATAAGCTGATCAATGAAGATGGAGAAGAAGTGATGTTCGATGAACCAACAGGATGGGAATTACCTCCGAAAGGTTTTGAAGTAAAAGACAACGGATACCTTGCTCCAGAAGCCGATGGTAGTCATGTACAAGTGGTGGTGTCCCCAGAGTCAGAACGCTTACAATTATTAACGCCTTTCGAGCCTATTGGCGATTCGATAACAGGTGCTAAACTACTTATTAAAGCCTTTGGAAAATGTACTACAGACCATATTTCTATGGCCGGACCTTGGTTGCGTTTCCGTGGCCATTTAGATAATATTTCTAATAACTGTTTAATTGGTGCAGTAAATGCCTATAACCAGAAAACAAATTTTGTGAAAAATCAGTTAACTGGCGATTATGGTGGTGTGCCAGATACGGCGAGAGCCTATAAAGCAGCTGGTGTAGAATCTATAGTTGTTGGCGATCATAATTACGGAGAAGGATCTTCTCGTGAACATGCAGCAATGGAGCCAAGACATTTAGGAGTAGTTGCAGTATTAGTAAAATCATTTGCTCGTATTCATGAAACCAACCTTAAAAAACAAGGGATGTTAGGTTTAACTTTTGCTAATGAAGCCGATTACGATCTTATTCAGGAAGATGATACCATCAACTTCTTAGATTTAAACGAATTTGCTCCAGACAAACCTTTACATATCGAGTTTGTACATGCCGATGGTAGCAAAGATGTAATTGCCGCAAACCATACGTATAATGCTGCGCAAATAGCCTGGTATAAAGAAGGTTCTGCCTTAAATTTAATTAAGAAAGAAAACGCGGCCTAAATAAGGAAACGCTTTCTAAATATTTAAACTCCTAAGTTCGCTTAGGAGTTTTTTGATTTTATACGTATCTTTCTCTTTGCTTTTATTTTTTGAAAATGAGAAAGCAATTAATCAAAATTAATATATGAGTGCAATTTGGTTTTTTGAAGATGTAAATCTGTTTAAAGTGCTTTGTCCACACAAATTTGCCGGTTTTAAACAAAACCACAGTTTTGATACGTATGATAAAAAGGATTATATCTATTTTGAACAAGACACCTCAAACAAAGTGTTTGTTATTGAAAAAGGTAAAGTAAAAGTTGGATATTATACGGAAGAAGGACAGGAAGTGGTTAAGGCTATTTTATCTAAAGGAGAATTGTTTGGAGAAAAAGCCATGTTAGGGGAAGAGAAGCGCGAAGAATTTGCGCAAGCTTTAACCGATAACACTGCAATTTGCCCTATAGGTGTCGATACGATGCACGATCTTATGAGACAAAATCAGAATTTTAGTATTAAGATTTATAAATTTATTGGATTTCGATTTAAAAAATTGGAACGCCGTTTAGAGCTGCTTTTATTTAAAGATGCTAAAACAAGACTTTTAGAGTTTTTAGAAGATTTATTTCGGGAATATGGATCAAAAAGTAAAACCTCGTCAGATCGCGTCATAAAACATCCGTACACCCAAGGTGATATCGCATCATTAATAGGAACATCAAGACCTACATTGAATATTCTTTTAAACGAATTAAAGGAAGATCAGCTTATAGATTTTAACCGTAAAGAGATTAGATTGTACTACAAATCAGCATAATGTTAGCTAGCTAACATTTTAGAAATCATAAGATTGTTAATTTGAACTTTAAATTTTAAAAATAAAAATGTTATGATTAAAAAAATGTTATTTGCAAGTTTGGCACTAGCTTTTCTTACAACCTCATGTAACAATGATGATGATAATTCCAGTGAAGTAGATATGTCAGAATTAACTCTAAACCTTGACGGACTCGAGGATTTGGGTGATGATTATGTTTATGAAGGCTGGATTATTGTAGACGGAACACCAATTTCAACCGGTGTATTTTCAAGTGTTACCTTTCCTCAAACTTTCGATGTACGAACTTCAGAATTAGAAGATGCATCTGCTTTTGTGCTTTCAATAGAACCTAAAGTAGATGATGATCCGGCACCAGCAACAACTAAAATATTGTCTGGTGATTTTTCTGGAGATACAGCAAATGTGAATTCAACAGGACTAGTTGGAGATTTTTCAGCGGCATCTGGTGTTTATATTTTAGCGACACCAACCGATATGGATGACACCAACGAAGAAAGCGGTGTTTGGTTTTTAGACAACTCTTCTGGTACACCAGAAACAGGTTTAGAACTTCCGGAATTAAACGGCGGATGGATTTACGAAGGTTGGGCTGTGATTAACGGTGTTCCAGTAAGTACGGGAACGTTTTTAACGGTTTCAGATTTTGATGATAATGCCTTTACATCGCCTTATAAAGGTGATGATGGTGATGGACCAAGTTTTCCTGGAGAAGACTTTTTACAAAATGCGCCAGACGGTTTATCGTTCCCAACAGACTTAAAAGGAGTGACTATTGTGGTTTCGGTAGAACCGGTTCCAGACAATAGCACGGCACCATTTACCTTTAAACCCTTGGCTCATGTGGTCCCTTCAGATGCCATGAATCATACAGTTATTACTATGGGTGAAGGTCCTGTTAGTACTATTTCTGGTTCTGTAAATAGATAAAAACAACTAATTTTGGTAGATTTAAAGCATAATTTCAATACTGAAGTTATGCTTTATTTTTTGCAATGAAACTATCAAAATCGCAACGTAGTAATATCGTGTTTCTTGGATTTATTTTACTATTAATAATTCCGCAAACACGCACACCCATTCAAATCTTTCTTCAAAAAGGATTAGCATTATTTGGTCCGTCTGTTACTCAAAAGGAGAATCAAAAGCAATTAGATTCCTATCACTGGAAATTGGTGGATTTAAACGGTAATTCTTACGATTTTAGAACCGCAGAAGGTAAAGTGGTGTTAATCAATTTCTGGGCTACTTGGTGTCCGCCCTGCATTGCCGAAATGCCTCATTTAGTCGATTTATATAATGATTATCATAACAAGATAGAATTTCTATTCGTTTCGAATGAAGACCAAGCTGTTATTAAAGCATTTTTAAATAAGCATCAATATGATATTCCAGTACATCAATCAAGATCTACAGTTCCTGATCAATTAAACACAACAGGAATTCCAAGAGCACTACTTATTAATAAAGAGGGTAGTATCGTCATAGATAAAACGGGAGCGGCAAATTGGAATAGCGATAGCGTAAGAGAAACTATAAATAGACTAATTTTAGAATAATAGTACTATCCTGTTTCAGGTTAATAATAATTAAATGTTAAAAGGTTTTCTTATTACTAACCGATTGTTTAGTTTTGTCCTGTAGATTAAAATTTATGGCTAGAAAAAAGCAATATATAGAAGAAGAGGTTATCGAAAAAGCCATGCGCTTATTTTGGCGTAATGGTTACGAAAACACGTCTATGCAAATGCTTGAAAAAGAAATGGGCATAAATAAATTCTCTATATATTCTAGTTTTGGTAGTAAACATGGAGTTTTTCTGGAAAGTTTAAAATCATATAAAACAAAAGTAGCCGATATATTTTTAAAGTTTAAAAACGCCTCAAACGGAAGTTCAGATATTAAACAGTTTTTTTACGACTCGGTTGCTATCGGACTATTAGAGGATAATGAAAAAGGGTGTTTGGTAACTAATACCTATCATGAATTTTCGGGAAGTGAAGATGAGGTTGTGAATAAGCAGATGTCGGAATTTGTAGATAACCTTAAAGATATGTTTATAGAAAAACTAAAAATGGACCCAACAAAAGATGAAGCAACCATACTAAAGCAAGCCAATTTTTTAGTGTTAGCTAAACACGGATTGGCGACAGCATCACGAGTAAATAACGAAGAAGAAATAAATGATTACATAGAAATGGTCTTTAAAAATATATAACTATTTTTTTAACCATAATCTAAACAATCGTTTAGAAACATATAAATAATAATACATTAAAACAGATAAATTATGACCACATTGAAAGTACACAATATCGAAACAGCTCCAGAAGGAAGTAAAGCTTTATTAGAAGATTCTTTAAAAACTAACGGCATGATTCCAGGTTTACATGGTGTGTTAGCCGGAGCTCCTAAAACACTTGAAGCTTACCAAACACTGCATAAATTGTTTACAGAATCTTCATTTAATAAAGAAGAATTAACGGTTGTTTGGCAAACTATTAACGTAGAGCATGCATGTCATTATTGTGTTCCTGCCCATACTGCCATAGCAAAAATGATGAAGGTAGATGATGCTATTACAGAAGCTTTACGTAACGAAACTCCTCTTGAAGACGCTAAGTTAGAAGCGTTGCGCACTTTTACTTTGCAAGTAACTCGTAATCGTGGGCATGTCACTCCAGAAGAATTACAAGCCTTTTACGATGCTGGTTATGGTGAACAGCAGGTTTTAGAAATCATTTTAGGATTATCGCAAAAAGTAATTAGTAATTATACGAATCATATTGCAAATACTGCGGTAGATGCGCCGTTCCAGGAATTTGCTTGGGAGAAGAAATAAATATTTTTAAAATAGTAATGTAAGATAAAGACCTTTCGAGAATTCGGAAGGTTTTTTATTTGGTTGAAATGTAGTTTAGATTAAGTAGAAATCCATTTTACAATAAAGGAGGATTTATTGAAAATTATAGTTGGGGTAGGGGAATCTTAATTAAAGTAAAAGCGGTAGTGATGTATACATTATTACCGCTTTTAAATTATCTATTGTATTAAAATTTATAGCACACTTTTTATGGCTTCAACCATTTTTGAAGCTCTAAGCTTTACCTCGTCTTCGGTCCATGATAATTTTATTAAGCATGAAATGTTTCGGCCTATGAAATGATCGGATTGTGTAAATGTTTTTCCTTCTAATTCTTTAAGACCAGATTGTATTTGCTGAGACATAGGGTATAAGGTTTTTACACCTTTTAAATGTTCCCAACGTCTAACATAATGCCAATTATTATCGTAATAATGAAAACTTCCATCAATACCGGCTTCTTTTAAAGCATTCATAGCAGCACGCGTAGTTTCTAAATCAGGTAAAAAGAAGCTTAAAAATGAATAATTTTCCTCTCCACCTTCAGGAATGGTTCTAAAGGTCACTTCAGGAATAGTAGACAAAGCATCTTTTAATACTGTAAAATGTTTTTTCTGAATGGTTATAAAATCATTTAAACGTCTTACTTGTGCTAAACCCACAGCGGCATGAAGCTCAGAAATTCTAAAATTATAGCCTAAAAACGGATGACTTTCCGCTCCACGATCGGTCCCCAAATGGTCGTGACCATGGTCGCTATAATGATCTGCCCAAGTTGCCAAATCATCACTATTGGTTAGTACAGCTCCACCTTCACCGCAAGTAATTGTTTTTACAAAGTCGAATGACAAACACCCAGCATCACCATGAGCACCTACAGGTATTCCTTGATACGTCGCTCCAATGGCTTGGCAGGCATCTTCAATAAGTTTGAGATTATGGGTTTTGCAAATTTCTTTTAATGCACTTAAATGCGCGATCCCACCACACATATGAACAGGCATTATAGCTTTTGTTTTAGGTGTAATGGCAGCTTTAACAGCATCTATATCTAAAGTTAACGTGTCGTCTATATCGACTAATACAGGAATAGCTCCAAGCATCAAGACAGCTTCAAAACTAGCGACAAAGGTAAAGGTTGGTAAAATAACTTCGTCTCCAGCGCCAACACCGGCAATTGCTAAGGCAACCGAAACCGCAGCCGTACCACTAGATACTAATTGCGCATGTTTTACTTGCATTTGTGTTTGCAATTCGGTTTCTAATTCTTTGGCTTTCCAGTGATTATTTCGCATGGCATCAAAACCGTAACGCATTAAAATCCCGCTATCTAGTACATCTTGTACTTCCTTTTGTTCGGCACTTCCAAACAGTTCAAATCCAGGCATGAGGTATATTTAAAATTGAAGGTAAATTTACGATTAAACCAAGTAATATAAAAGGTAACCAAAGAAATATTAAACGTAATTAGGCTGCTTAAATATGAATAATACTATCTGAAACGGATTTTCTTACCTTCTTTAATTCTGCAAACATATCATCTTTAGCACGATAACCTATAGGTAAAACTAAGACCGATTTTAATCCTTTTTCATTTAAGTTTAGAATACGATCATATTCCGAAGGTGTAAACCCCTCCATAGGGCAGGCATCAATACCTTCTATGGCACATACGGTAAGCATATTTCCTAGTGCTAAATAAGCTTGTTTAGTTGCCCAGTTTTCAATTTGAGATTGTTTTTTATTTTCAAAATCGTTGATTAGAAAATTTTTAAAGGGCTGAAGAATGGCCTCTGGCGTATTGCGAACCGCTTGTACACGATTAAAATAATTTTCTACGAATTCGTTGTTAATAGTGGTTTCAATACAAAACACTAAAACATGCGATGCCTGTACAATTTGTTTCTGATCCATGGAGGCTTCTAACAATTCATTTTGTAAGCCTTTATTTTTAATGACCACTAATTTTACGGGTTGTAAACCGTAAGACGTAGCTGTTAGGTTAAATGCTTCTAAAAGCACATCTAATTTTTCTTGATCTATTTCAAGTTCATCATCAAATTTTTTAGTGGCATAACGCCATTTTAATTGTTTTATAATATCCATATGGTGATTTAAAAGGTTCAAAAATAAGACTTGAAACGGACTTTTTTTTATTTAATCTTGAAATATTCTAGGTTAGGGTCATTATGCTTGATAAAATAGAAGAAAAAAAGAGAGGTTCAATTTATTGATTATAAAATCATTATAAAGAGAGTTGAAATTTTTTTAGTTTTTTTTCTGTTTTTTCTTGATAAAACAGAAAAAGGACATTATATTTGCACCCGCAATCAGGGAATACCTGATGAGACGCTCAGGAGAAATGGCAGAGTGGTCGAATGCGGCAGTCTTGAAAACTGTTGAGGGTCACACCTCCGGGGGTTCGAATCCCTCTTTCTCCGCTGAAAGATTATTAAATCTTACTTAAACCCTTTAAAATTAGCGTTTTAGAGGGTTTTTTATTTTTGGTGATATCGTTTAATATTAAATTATATCATAGAAATGGTGCGGTATTCGGTGCGGTTTTTTGAGTATAAAAAAACCGCACCGAATGCTTTGTAACTTACTCATAGTGTTGTGGTTAGTTTGGTTCTGTGTTATTTTTATTATCTTTAATAGCCATCATAAAAACACGCACCTATGCAAAATTCCTTTTCGACACTAATTTACCCCCGTGGATTTGATTCAGATAAAAATGGTTTATCACCTTTATATTTAAGAATTACGGTTAATGGTAAACGTAGTGAATGTAGTATTAAACAAAAAGTAAATTTAGAGAAATGGAATTCATCTTCTGGTAAATTAAGAGGGACTACTCACGAAACAAAACAGCTGAACTCAAAATTATGTAAAATTGAATCCAAAGTAATTCGTATATATGAAAAGCTAAATGAAGATGGGGCAAAAATAAGTTCAGACTTAATAAAAAGTATTTACTTAGGTAAGTCCACAAAAATTAAAATGTTGTTGATTATTTTTGAAGAACATAATGATAAAGTTGAAAATTTAATAGGTAAGGATTTTGCTCCTGGAACTGCAGAAAGATATAAAACGGCAAAAAGCATGTTGAGAATTATATTTTATTAGAATATAAACTAAAAGATATACCGGTTAAAGATGTTGATCATGAATTTATATCTGGTTTTGAATATTATTTAAAGACCAAAAGGAATTGTTCTCATAACACTGCTATAAAATATATTACCAATTTTAAAAAAATCATCAGAATAGCTTTAGCTAATCATTGGATTGAGTATGATCCTTTCTTGAATTGGAAAGCTAAATTAAAGATTGTGGATAGAGAGTTTCTAAGTCAAGAGGAAATTCAAAATATCATATCGAAAGAGTTTTCTGTTCCTAGACTAGACCAAGTAAAAGATATTTTCATTTTCTGTTGTTTTACGGGACTAGCTTATGCCGATATTAAAAAATTAAAAAAGAGTGAAATTGTAATAGGGGCCAATGGAGAATTTTGGATCAATACGAAAAGAGCAAAAACAGATACTCGTAGTAATATTCCTGTGTTATCTATACCATTGTCAATAATTGAAAAATATAAAGAACATCCAGAAATAATAGACAGTCCCATTATACTTCCTGTTTTGAGTAACCAAAAAATGAATGCTTATCTTAAAGAAATTGCAGATATCTGTAAAATTAAAAAGAACCTAACCTTTCATTTGGCTCGCCATACATTTGCAACAACTGTAACTTTAACAAATGGTGTGCCTATCGAATCTGTAAGTAAAATGCTAGGACATAAATCTTTGCGTACTACTCAACATTATGCCAAAATTCTAGATATGAAAGTTGGTGACGATATGAAAAACCTAGCATCAATAATGGGGACGAAATATAACTAGTTCCTATATGAAGGCAGTATCTTACTTACTAAGTGTGTTATTTTTAAAATCTCAGGTTAAACTTTAATCTGAGATTTTTTTGACACAAACCTATAATCTTTGTTATTAGTATTAATTGTTAAAACTTTATATGAATTCCCATAATTCAAAGATATCATCTAGGGATAGAGAGTTAATCATACAATATTGCTGCAATTTAAACTCGTAAAATACTCCCGTAAAAAGACTACGGCATAAAGCCATCCCATACTCCTATGCGGATTTATTCCGTTTCCTTTTAAGCTGAGATTTTATCTTCCGTTTGTGTCTTGCTTAAATATTGTTTAATCTAAAATCTAGAATTATGTATTTAAGTAAATTACAACAAGATGAGATTTTTGTTCCATCGGAAATGAAATCTTTACAGAGTTTGATCCAATTGCCTTCAAGAAGAGGGCTTGAAAATGTTATTATTTCAAATGGCAAGATTGTAAATGTCGTGTCCAATAGTTATGGTCACGTTCCCAATGAAAATTTCTTTAAACGGGCAGAGGCTATGTTAAAGGATGCAAATTTAAAGTATCTAAAGCGTACTATAAACAGGGGGGATAGATCGTTTATTACCGATTTTATTATTGAAGATCGAAAACAATTTTCGGTTAAACATTCAGATGACCTGATCCTACCAATGCTACGATTTAAAAATTCATATGATGGTAGCGAAAAAACATCAGGACATTTTGGGTTTTATAGGAAAGTTTGTGCGAATGGCTTACATGTATCGAAAGCTGAAGTTGAATTTTCTATTAAGCACAGTAAAAATAATACCGAATTAATAATGCCAAGATTGAATTTATTATTCGATAAGTTCTTGGATAATGAGTTCTATAGTATTACAAAGCAATTTGAAATCATGAAGGACTTTAGGAT
The DNA here is from genome assembly GCF_001685485.1 of Formosa haliotis. Classification (NCBI taxonomy): domain Bacteria; kingdom Pseudomonadati; phylum Bacteroidota; class Flavobacteriia; order Flavobacteriales; family Flavobacteriaceae; genus Formosa; species Formosa haliotis. Next base: position 3,829,858 of record NZ_BDEL01000001.1, read on the forward strand.
ATTAGATACGAAAGCTTTTGTTAAACATATATTAGAACAAACGAAATTGTTTAGATATGAATGCAGTGATAAAAATGACAATCCTTCTAAAAAATCCAGAGAAGTGATTGAGGTTTTAAATTCAGAATCAATTTTGCTAAATGAGCCACCAAATTTATGGTTAGGTTATAATGCATTTAATTCAATATTACATAGAACATTGAAAAAGACATTCTCTCAACAAGAGCGATTGGATAAAAAATTATTTGAAACCATTTTAGATATGGCCTAGAAAAAAGGTTTCTCCAGTACCTTTAAACTGGAGTATTATTTAAGTTTATATAAAAATCCTCTCAGCCCATTCCCACTACATGCTGCGAAAAGCTTCATTTCGGGAAAAGCGCTTCATTAAAAAGTCTTGAACACAACGTTAATCGTTCCGGATTTCATTTCACTTGCTTGCTAATTCCCGAGAAAAATTGGAAAGCAAAAGAACATAAAGTGAGGTTGTTAACTAGTATTGTTTGTTAGAAAACGGAGTTTTTCAACCTTACAGCACAGGCTGCTTGTGGTTGAAGCTATTTGATTTTAATAAACAGAAAATTAATGAACACTATTACCACTTTAAAACAATTTTCGGGGACTATGCTATTCCGGGTATTCAGGAAGAAAAAAATCATTTCAATAAATTATGAAGTAGTCCTATTACGAAAATGTAATCTCAACATGTTTACAAATTACAATTCCATAGAGGCAGTGTTAAACTCTTGCTCTTTTATGGGGGTTTGCAATGGAAAGTTTCGCATACGTTTTCTTTTAATTTTTTTCATGATTTTCATGAATTGTTTGGGATATTGGATCCCTTTTCTATTATTTCTCGCCATAATATAGTTTAATGAAATTCCTCAAATCAGTATTATTTTCTGGATTGGGATAGGATGTAGGGTGGATAAATTTCAAATTTCTTTAAAAATTGCTAAAGGGTTAGTAACAGGTATATGTTAATCTTATAGAGCATATTAATACTCTTCCTTATTAAATTCAAGACTGACACCTGTGTCCTCTAAAATTCGGACTTCCAATAAAATATCTTCCCTAAAAGCCTCATCAGTATGATCTGAAGTTTCTGGATAGTAGTAAAAGGTCTTAAATAATAATAAAACCTCCTCGTGGAGTAGTGCATTTTTAAGCCCATAATATGATTTGATCTCAAAACTTAAAAAATCATAAAAATCTTCATCTTCTTGTTCTATGAAATCTAAGTATTTTTCAGGAAACCCATTAATATTGTAATTTTTAGAAAGACAATAGTCAAAAATCAAAGATGTAATTTCATAATCATAGTTTTCCATTTCCTTTATATCGTCCAATGTTTCCGTATCTGGTATATTTAAAGTTTGTTCTTTATACCATTTAATTTCTTGTAAAGTGTCGGCTATTTCCATTTTTTTGTATTCACTTGTTATGATTGTTGTTATTTTTATTTAAAAAATTAATATAATTATTAAGAAGTCCTCGAATTTGTTCAGCAGCAACGGGATTAGCAGAATGCACATGAAACTCTAGACTGCTTAAATCTAAGCCCGATTTGTAAACCAGCCATTTTGCAGCAGCCAAACCATCCGGTGCAAGTTCTCCGTTTTCATTTAAACCTAAATCATTATCAAAACTGATGAATTCTGGAAGGCCATTTTTAATGATAAATGTTACAAATTCATGATAACTTCTTACAACATCAAATTCTGAAACCATAAATTTAGAATATACCATATCCACCGTTCTTAAATCATCTAGAAACAATTTTTTCATAATTAATAACAAAGTTTACTGAAAAATTCTGAGACAGCTTCTTCGAATATCTCTACGGGAATTCGATGTGCCAAATCATTATACAAATGAATGGAGTACTCAGGGTGAAATGCTATAGTGTTCCCAAGAAATTGTAACGTATCCTTTGGGTCTATAACGTTATCTGCTGTGCCTAAAATAATGTGTTTTAGCACGCTTTTATTATAAGGTAATTCAGGGACATTTTGCAATACAGATCGTTTTGCTAAAGCAGGATTAAAAAGCAAAGCTGGACGTTGCAATGCATTAGAAACATAATACCCGGCAAATCCTCCCATACTACTGCCAATAACAACATTGATATCTATTTCTTTATAACTTGCTATAATTTGTGCTATGCTATCTGGTGTGTTTTCAAAGTCTATCGCAGGCGCATATACGGTACCAAAGGTTTCTAAAATTCCTTTTTTTTGGGTGCTTAAACTACCATTTAAGCCGTGAATGTATAGTATGTTCATAATTTTTTCAATTGTTATAAATAGTGATATAAATATGTTTTACTAGAAAGCTTTCTTGAAGCTAGGCAGTGTTATCCATTTATTTTCTTAATGCTCTGAATGTCATCTCGGAATTGTATTTTTTTCCGTCCTTTTCGAAGAACCATACATTCGAAATCTCCCGAACTTTTGGTAAATCGAGGTCGTCAGTTGTAATTTTTTGTTTGATAATTCTCCGAAATTTTTTGTTTGCGAATCGCTTACATTCCTTTTCTGGTGTTGCAGATGTAATACCGTGAATTTTTGTTTTCTTTATGGATCTACTCATAATTCTATCAAGTAAAGTAATGTTATTCAACAAATGTATATTCTTAGTCCGTCAAAACATGTCGGTGTAAATTTTAATTACAATGATTTAAAATATTCGTAAATCATAACCATTGCCAAAGTATCTAATTCGCAATATTTTAAAAGGCCTTTCGATATTTCCAAACGTTCACTTTCCTGCATCGTTTCAAATTGTAATTTGCTATATGCAGTAAGTGCAGCCCCTCCATCTGAAATAGAACTCATTTCTGAAACTAAATCTTCCAACTGGGTTTCAGACCAATCTTTAAATAAAGCAGGGAGTGTTTTATAAGGACTAATAACCAGACCGTCTTTTATAGTAATAAAAGCATGATCTTCATTAAAATTTTTACTAGTTACTTGTATATCTTCTATTGGATTAGCATATTTTTCTTTTAAAAACATACTCGAATTTAATACTGCCGGCAAAATAGCCTTGATTGATATCGAACCCTCAGTAATGGGGTGATAATAATAATCCTTTACTACGCGGTACAGGTCTATCATATCACGTGTTCCTTGCCATTTTTTGGTGCGATTTCCCGGGGAGTGTGTAATACGTTCTATAAATGTCTGAAGTTCGGTTTTATCTGGTTCATTGGAATCCGCTAACTGATCATGAATTTGATTTAAAACTGTATTTTCATGATTGTGATATCTAAATATACTTCCCTCATTTTTTTCCAAAGCTTGTTTTAATGCTCTTACAAATTTGAAATTGGGAAATTCCCCAACAGTAGCATTTAAGTATTCTGTAGCATGATCTATGCGACCATCTTCATAAACAATATGATGGGAAAACTGGAAAGCGGTTTGTTCGTATGGGTGTCTTCCAGCCGTAAAGGGTAAAGCCACCATAGAAGTTTCAAAATCAATAAAATTTAAAGGGTAAACCCAGGTGGACATTTCTAGTTTTAAGCCGTCTAATTCTATAAATGGGGTGTTGTCATTTTGTTGCTCCTTTTCCACTTGAATCCAACGTCTTTCTGAATTCGAAATTTTAAGCGCTTCGGGTTGCGGATTTACATCCGATTCATTTAAATCTGAGATAAAATATTTTCCAGATTCGATTAATTTCTTTGACCCTCTAAAGTTCCAAACATCATACACCTTGGGCATATTTGCTGCTTGGTTAGTAATTTGTAATTGGGCAGTCCAACAGTCATGGAATCCACTTTTTTCACTTTCAGTAGGGGTTTCTGTATAAAACTCACAACTTTTGCACTGACTTCCGATGGGCTCTATTAGTTTTTTGTCCTGAGCATAATGATCTCGAAACATAATAAGTAATGCTTCAAAACCTAGTGTTTCATTAAGTGGATTATTTTTATAGATATACTCAAGCTCTTCTTCTATATTAATATCCGATAATAAATTCTCACCAAGATCGTCTAACAGCAAGCCTTCCTTTTTAATTATTCCTGTTCTTAAATCGGATGATTTTGAAATCTTAAAACACTGATTTATACCATCGACCGTGGCAACTGCATCTTTATTTACTAGTTTTAAATAAGATTTAATTTTCCAATCTGGGTGGCATTTTTGTATTACATATTTTTGAAATGCAACATCATAAAGGTAGGCAGACCATCCACCAGTAAGCCCTCCGCGCTTTCCTATGAAAGATTCATGGTTATTTGCGTTTACCGATTTAGCCTTAACTTCAAAAAGGTTTATATGATTTCCTTTTTTTTCTAAAATATCCACTCGTATAAATAAACCGTTGTACAGAAAGGCTGCTTCAAAAATCACAACTTGATCTTGTTGTAGCAGCTTTTCTGTTTTCTGTGCCAACAGACCGTAATTCCAATCATCACCTAGAATTGCAATTCCATCAGGGTATTGCATTCGTGCTAGTTCTTCTACCTGAAACCCACCTTCTGCCAAGGCTTCTAAAAACGGATTTGAGAGTTGTTGGTTTACATATTCTGATTTACGTGTGTAAAATAGTTTTGTTGGGCATTCCAATCCTAATTTAAATCTGGATTTAGTAAGGTAGCGTTCCGTGTTCATTATAGTTTAGTCTTGATATTTATTATAAATTTTTTCAATTTCCTTTTTTATATGATTCCGGTAACTGGGAGGTGAAATTACTTCAACTTCCATGCTCATTTTTAATATTTGGATGTCGAATTCGTAATTAGGAATTATATGATAACTTACTTTATAATATCCGGGCTCATCATCTTCTTTTATGTGCTGAGATGGGTGTAGAGGTAAACTTTCTAAATAGTGCATGTGTTTTTTATGAGTTTTTAAAACAATGTTTTCCAATGAAGCATCATTTACACGTACCCCAACAATGCAACTGAATTTGTTTAAATCTTCTTCAAAATCCTTTCTATTTACAGATTGCAGGTCACCTTGTTTTAGATCGCTCAGTCTGTCTATACCGAAAATGCGTATGGTGTTCAAATCATCAACAACACCTATAACATACCACCGGTTTAAATATTCCTTAATCATTAAAGGTGAAATGGTATACTGCTTCTTCGTGTCCTTATAATAATTATAATGCTCGAACGATAATTTACAGCCTTGTTTTATAGCGATTAAAATTGGAGCGAGGTTTTCTATACCATTTAAAACAGGTGTGTTTTCAAAAAGTATGTATTCCTTGAGTTTGTTGTCGCTCATTAAACCTTCGGAAAAAATTTCACTTATACTTACCAATTCCAAATATTTGAAAAAAGAGACTAAGTCCACACTTTCTTCTTCATTTATGTAATAGCCCCTGTTCTTTCTACAATGAGAGATCTCGATTCCAAAATCGTTTCTTAGACTCTTTAGTTCTCGTTCTATTGTGCGTTCCGAAACCGAAATATCTTGATCTTTTAGGTATTCTAAAACCTCGGCTTTCGTAGGATAATGTTTGTTTCTTATAAAAGTTAAAAGATGAAGCGTTCGTTTTGATAATGATGGATTTGACATTTGATAGTGTTTTATATACAGTGGTTTTGTTTTACAATTTAAAAATAATATTTTAAACCGACACAAATTGTCGGTCTATTTTTGTTTTTTTGTTTTGTAATCAAATTATAACAGGTATGGCAAGCAAATTGGATCAGATAAAAGCACATTTAGAATATAAACATATGCGACTGGAAAAAGTGAATACTGTTTTAAAAACAGAATTTTTCGGTATAGATAAGGCTATTGATCAAGTTTGTGCAAACATCCGGCCTTGGTATATTTTAGCCGATTTTCAAGAGCGGCCTATGGTTGTTAATATATGGGGTTTAACAGGTGTTGGTAAAACTAGTTTGATAAAACGCATAATGGAATTATTGGATATGCGTGATTCTGTATATCATTTCGATATGGGCAATTCTGATAAAAATAGCCATTCTAATATTTTAAATATTCAAAAGATATTTAAAGTTGAAGATATGCAACAACCATCTATTGCTTTAATTTTAGATGAATTTCAGTTAGCCAGAACTTTAGATAACAACTTATGTGAAACTGATGATGAGAAAACACGGATAATTTGGGAGCTTTTAGATACAGGCTGTATAGCACCTTCAGAAGTAGACCATAAAAGCAGTAAAGGCTTAGATTTTTCTAAAAGTATTGTTTTCATAATAGGTAATTTAGATGATGCCTACCACATGGTCAATAATTTTAGTTCTGATGTATCTGCGGACATTTATTATGCCATGTCTCTAAAAATTACGCTCCCTGAAATTAAATCCGCGTTATTTAAACTATTTCGCAAAGAACAAGTGTCTAGACTTGGTAATACCCATATCATTTTTCCTGCATTATCTAAACAAGCCTATAAGGAGATTATAGCGACAGAACTTTCTAAATTGAAAGATACATTGGTGTTGTATTCAGGAATTCAATTCATTATGGATGCTACTCTCGAAGAACTTATTTACAATGAAGGTGTATTTCCATCTCAAGGAGCGCGTCCGGTTTTTACAACAGTAAACACCTTAGTGAAATCTCATATTCCAAATATTATTTATGAAGTTTTACAGCAAAAAAAATCAATTACCAGTATTGAATTAAAAGTGAAAAACTCCAAAATTAATGTCTTTTACCATAGTAGTAAAAGCGTTGTAGTGATTAAACAGATTACATTGTATTTACCCATGGAAAATTTGAGAAAAAACACCTATGATGACTTACAAGCCATAGTAGCTGTTCACGAAAGTGGCCATGCCATTTTATCGGCCATCCTTTTAAAACATGTTCCGGAACAAGTACATTCTAAATGTACCGAAAATTGTTTTGGTTTTGTGTTAGCCTTGCCACCATGTAATTTTCATTATAGGAAGGATATAATTAATTATGTGGCCATGTATTTAGGTGGATTGGCTGCCGAAGAATTAATATTTGGAAAAGAATATGTGACTTCAGGATCGTCTTCAGATATAAATAAAGCAACGGTGTTTTTAACCAATATGTATAAAATTAGTGGTTTAGGTGAATATACTCTTAGGTATGATAGTGATTTCTCAAAAAGTCCTTTTTATCACGATTTTGCATTCGTAGAACAAGAGATGAAACAAATGATGGAAAAAGCCTTAGCCCTTGCAAAAAAAACTCTCCAAAGCGAGATGAAGCTATTGGTGGTTTTATCTGAATATTTATGCCATCATCCCCAAATAGAAAAGGCGCAATTAAAAGCATTGATTGCAAAACATAAAGTGACTAAAGACGATCTTATTTCTGATTTTTCTAACCTGTATTACCGCAACAAACTACAGGCTAAAGTCAAACAATATGAATTAGGAGGGGAAGTTACCCGGTCGGTAACAACTTTAAAACGCATTACCACATAGCACCCATTGGTATTTAAAAACTAAAATTAATCCTTTTATTAACGGCTAAGGCAATTATATTTGTGGTAGCCCAACTCTTAATTAAAATGAAAAACACCTATATTATCGCTTTACTGCAACTTCCTAAAATAGGGCCAGTTATAGCCAATAAGATTATTAAAACAATTTCTTTTCAAATATTGTCTTCAGAAGATTTAAATCGGGCACTTTTAGAGGCGCAATCTCGTTTAAAGCGAATTCCTAAATTTTCTCCAGAAACTATAGATCAAGCTGTCAAAAAGCTGAAGCTATTCTGGTTAAATCAGGCCAACTGGGCATACAGGTAATCTCTATTTATGATAAATCTTATCCGAAACAGTTTCTAGAAATATTTAATCCGCCTTTGGTTATATATGTGCAAGGCAGCTTAAAAACTTTAAACCAAAATCGTCTTCTGGCTGTAATTGGAGCTCGAAAACCTTCAAAATTCGGTTTGGAACAAGGCTATAATATTACGAAATATTGTTTGGAATTTGGAGTTGTCATTGTTAGTGGGTTGGCTCAAGGTACCGATACTATGGCGCATACTTGTGCCTTAGAAAATAATGGAAAAACTATTGCTGTTTTACCAGGTGGACTGGATAAAATTTTTCCAACGCAAAATTTGAAATTAGCAAATCAGATATTAGAGCAAGATGGTGTATTGTTGTCGGAATACCCACCGGGTACAGCTCCGCAAAAAAACTATTTTATACAAAGGAATAGACTACAAAGTGCCTTAAGTGCAGGAGTTATAATCATAGAATCGGAAATAGAAGGCGGAACTATGCATACATTTAAATTTGCTAAAACCCACAAGAAACCTATAGGGGTATTATATCACCCGTTAGAACATCGCTCTGTCAAATCAGCTGGGAATACCGCAATCCTTGAGGCTAAGGATGGGATTAAGCTGGATGATTATGATGCAATTAATTACTTTCTTTCTAATACTTTAAAACAGACAATCGACTTAGTAAGCGAAGTCAAATCTGAATAGAAAAAACGTCTGAATGGATTAGAATGAAACATAAATCTACTGGGTAAATTATTGCAGGCAGTAGAGCATTCGAAAATTACCAAACCTTAAAAATCCAAAGTGAAAATGTGATGGAACACTTAAACCATGTGCAAATTATTTGTGGAGGTGCCAAAGGAACAGATTCTTTTTCACCATACAGTTTGCCAAGGAACATCATTACGATGTTTTAATTGTGCAACCAGATTGGAAACATTTCAAAAGGTAGCTGGTTTTGTTCGTAACGCCGCCATGGTTGAATACAGCGATATGCTTATTGCCTTTTCGGATGGCAAAAGTTATGGTGCCAAGTACATCACCCTTGCTACTAAAGGATAATCTATAAGCTCTTTTAGTAGCAAGGGTGAAGAAATCATACAAAGAAGCACAATACTTATTAGACTATCCAGATAAAGCAAATTTTCTTCCTATAGATGAGTTTTTTAAAAAGTGGGAGGGTATGTAAATGATTTTAGGAAGGCTACAGTTTAATTGAGAATTGTATAAATATAAAACAAAAAATCACCCTTTATGAGTGATTTTTTGTTAATTATTCCTTTTTCGCTTTTTATGCCATGGTGCATTTTTTTTCCAATCACCAGCCATTATACAGCCATAGGGATGGATTTCATCAATAACCTGACCTAAACCAAATGTTTTAATCTGAGCTCTCACCGTAGCGGCAGATTTATAAGCACTAGGGAGTTCAGAAAGATCTATTTCATTGGAGTAAAACCTTATATCTAATCCCGCTGTTTCTTGTTTGAAAATTTCTTCATTTGTTAAATGAGCTAAATTTCTTTTATGTTGACTTCTACTCATGTTACGACCAGCTCCATGTGGAGCAAAACCTAAATTCGTAACTGTAGCTTTTCCTTCAACTAATAAAATTGGTTCAGCCATGTTTAAAGGTATTAACCTAGGGCCGGTAATATCTGGGAGGTATTTCGGATCCAATGGTGTTGCTCCTTTGGCATGGTAAAATATATCCTTATCTTTAAAAACAAAATTGTGTTCATTCCAAAACCTGTTTTCCACAGTTTTATTTACAAGTTTGGCTGTGGCATCATGTATGGTTTCGTGATTTAACTTTGTCCACTTTCTAATTATTTGTAAGGCTTCCCAATAATCTTTTCCTTCACGAGTGTCGTAGGGTATCCAAGCATTTTCGGGCAAGGTCTCTGGTGAAAGTTGAACTCTAAATTTGTTAGCGACCATTAACCCTTTTTTATAGAGGATGGCACCAGGTCCTCTAGAACCATGGTGTGTGATAAGCATAGTATGACCGGTTTGTTTTGAAATACCCACAAACAAAAAATGATTACCATCCCCCTGGGTGCCTAAATGTTCTTGGGCAATAGATAAACTCTTTTGAGAGTTAAGAAATGGATTGGCTTCAAACGCAGCTTTTAAATCGGAAGGAAGTTTAAACTGTTTTCCACGTTCCCGTCCTCCGGGACCAAAATGTGTAAAGGCATGAGCGGCATCTAGAAGGGATAAAGGATTGGTTGTTCCAAAATCACTTAGCATAACTGAACAACAAATATCAGCACTATGCATACCTGGGTGGATGGCGTTCTTTGTAGCTACAATACCACCTACTGGAATCGTTCCCAATGGTCCAGACGGACAAGCATCCGGCATAACCGACCCCTTGACCACGGTTGGAGTACGCATAACGGCGTTCATAGTTGCAAGGACTTTTTCCTTATTATCTTCTTCGATTAAGTTTTCGGCTATTATATTTTTAGAGTAAGGTTTTGGTTGATCTAATAATCTTAGTGGAGCGGGGAGTTTAAATTTGGTTAAATACGCTTCTAAATCCCTATCACTTAATTCGTGTTTGTTAATATGCTCAAGAGCTTCTTTGTACCAAGTACCTGGTGGATAACCAAGAGCTTTAAGGTCTTTTCCTGTAATTAAATTTGTGTTTTCCATAATAACTACGTTTTCATTAAGCACCGTTATGTCTTCTGCATAGCGGAGTGTTTTTTTATAGTGTATAACTACAATTGTTAAATATTGACAAATTTGATGAATAACTGCGCAATTATTTTGCGTAGTTGATGGTTTTGTTTATTTTTCTTGAAATAAATTAATAATGGCTCAAAATAAAAATGCATTAATTCGATACAAAACGATAGATAAGTGTCTTCAAAATAACTTTAAGGCATGGACGCTGGACGGTTTAATAGACGCTTGTTCTCAAGCGCTGTATGAGTATGAAGGACGAACAGTAAATGTCAGTAAACGTACTGTTCAATTGGATATTCAATTAATGAGAAGTGATAAATTGGGATATAATGCGCCCATTGAAGTCTATGAAAAGAAGTTTTATCGCTATTCCGATCCAAATTTTTCTATTACAAATATTCCAATTTCAGAAACAGATATGAAAGTGCTTTCTGAAACCATTGCGATACTGAAACAGTTTCAAGATTTTTCGTTGTTTGGTGAATTGAAAGGGCTGTTCAATAAATTGGAGGATAAAATTTATACTGAAAAGACGAATAAGTTTTCAATCATTCATCTAGATAAAAATGAAGATTTAAAAGGGTTGGAGTTTCTAGATGAAATTTATCAGGCCGTTCTAAAGGAAGTAGTATTACTGATAAGTTATAAGCCATTTAAATCGAAGCATCCCAGTATCATAGTATTGCATCCTTATTTTTTGAAAGAATTTAATAACCGGTGGTTTGTTGTCGGTAAACCGCATGCCGAGGATCGATTACTTACCTTAGCTTTAGATCGTATTGTGGCCATCGATTATAATTTCAATCTTAAATACCAACCCAATGATATAAACCCAGATGATTATTATAAGAACACCATTGGTGTCACCGTTTTAGACCATCACAACCTGAAGCATGTCCGTTTAAAAATAGATAGGAAAAATGCACCTTATGTTTTAACCAAACCTTTCCATAATTCCCAAACGGTCTTAAGAGAAAATCCAGATGGCAGTGTGGTTATAGAATTATTTGTGCATATAAATTTTGAGTTGGAACGTCTTATTTTAGGATTTGGTGAAGCTGTAGAAGTGTTGTCGCCAAAACAACTCCGGCGCAGCATTTTTAAAAAATTAAACTCAGCTCTTAGTCATTATAATAATTAATGGCTTTGTAAATTTTAAGTTTAATAGAAACGAATGATAAAAATTCTCGTGTTAGATAAAAGTTAGGTTTTTTATAATTTACCTTATGGATCTAACCACCCTCAGCCCATTCCCACTACATGCCGCCAAAAGCTTCATTTCGGGAAAAGCGCTGCATTAAAAAGTCTTGAACACAACGTTAATCGTTCCGGTTTTCATTTCACTTGTTTGCAAATCCCGAGGAAAAACGGGCAGCAATAAAACTCCATTCCACCTGCACGATCAACATTACGTTCGCTTAGCATCCTGCTTAATGAAGAAAATTCGTTTTAGAACCCGGTAAGCACATTTCCACTTCATTCCACACTTCCCTGCCGAAAAGCAAGGAAAGGTTCCATTTCGGAAAAAGAGCTTACCTAGACAGGTCTTGAATCACTCTTCGTATTAGCTGATTTTCATTGCGTTTTCCTGCAAAAATGCCGGACACTTCATTCTCAATCCTCTACTACAAAGAGCCGTTCGCTTAATTGGAATTTGAATTCCTAATTGTAGATTGCTTTCCATTGGTTTGGTACTTCTCAAGCCTATTTAGAATACATTCCACCCCCTCACAACATTTCTTTTTTGACAGCAAAATAACAACATTCAAACATGAAGACTGCATAACCGGGTTCGTGCCTCACCACTTTTATAAGTCTTGTTCATGTTTGAATATCGAAAGGGATTAAGCAACAAAAAAGGAAACCGTGAAGGCGCTATGAAAAGTAAATCTAAAACGAATCTTATGAAATCTTACAAAATCAATAAAACGGAAAGCAATCAACAGTTAAAAAACAAAAAGAGAATCCCGCTCTAGATATAATAAGTAAATCATTAAAAAAAAACATACAAACTGTCTGAATGGTTCAGATAGTAATTTAATTAATCTTTAAATCTTTTATTATGACTAGTATTAAAAATCACGTACAGTTAATTGGAAACATTGGACAAGATCCAATCATTACGAACTTGGAAAGCGGTAAAAAAGTAGCCCGTTTTTCATTAGCCACAAACGAACATTACAAGGATGCTAACGGAGACAAACAAACCGAAACGACATGGCATACCATTGTGGCATGGGGTAAAACTGCAGAAATTATAGAAAAGTATGCAGGTAAAGGTAAGGAAGTTGGACTTACGGGAAAGCTTAAAACCCGCAGCTATGATGATAAAGATGGGAGCACAAACTATGTTACAGAAGTTATAGCTAGCGAGGTCTTATTAATGGGGGCTAAAGTCTAAAATTATTTAAAAAGAGGGATAGCGAAACCCACGTTTTACCCTCTTTTTTTTCTAATCTAAATACACAAAATTATGAATACTCAAGAAACAAATTTAAAAGCTAATTTAAATCAATTTACAGGGTCGATGAGATGCTATAAAATGACTTTGTCTAATTCAGTAATAACAGAAGGGATAAAATATTTAGCGGAAAAGGGAAAGTGTTTTTGGTTAATTAGCGATGCCTCCATAGTTGCCAAAAAATTAATTGATAAAAGCCATTTTATAACTATAGATTTTAAACGTTTATCAGAAACTGAACAGAAAAGACAAGGCTATGAAGCGCATGTGGTTTACAGCGATGGGAATGATAATATTCTAGAAACCCAAACCTATAGAGTAACTGATTTTCCTCTTAAAAAAATACGATTATATTTTGTAAATAACACTCTGATGTTACCTAGTGAATATTAAAAGTGAAGGTGGCGTCTCAAGAAAAAAGGATCTTTTAGCAATTTTAAAAGGTCCTTTTTTTATTGCATTATTTTTAAACAAATCAGCATTTCGTTCTTAATACAATTAAACTGAGAGTGTACGACTCTTAAAGTTTTTAGTAACCTGTTTAAACTATTTGATCTGAAGTAGATTGTTCCTGGTTATCTGATTTTTGTCCCGCTGATGCGGGACGAAATTGAAGAGCAAGAGGGTAACCCGCTAGCGCGAGGTTACAGTTTGATTTAGATTGTAATTTTCTGATTTTGAATTGATTAGAATTTTAGCGTTTGTTTTGTATCAAAATGCATCTCTAGTTTTTTACCCATAAATCCGCTGAGCCTAATAAAACCGATACATTTTTTACCCAAAATCATGGATACAGACTACAAAGGAGAGAAATTTAAGAATCTGAAGTTTAAGATTTCAATCGCTGAAAAGTTTCAGCGATTTAGTAAATCGATTGGAAAATCGCAGTCGATTACGCTGCTAATGATGCTTGAATTTTTTGAAAGAAATGACATTTCTCCTGATGACAATTTAGGCCCCAGAATGGAAACATTGGAGAAGATCATTAAGAAACGATTTAATGGAATGATTGCAATTATTAAAGATATTGAGAAGCACCAAACCAAACCAACAGCGGCTATGTTGGAAGCCCTTTTTGAGCAGGCCATTCCGAAGAAGAAACCTCGAATTATTGAACGAAAATATAGAGAAGCGCAATCTGATAACAATGAAAACAATAAGAATACTTAAAATTTAAACACTATGTATATTACAATTTCGCCACAGAAAACAGGTGGGCATTTTACTTCTAGTTCATCAGATTTCGTAGACTATCTGGAGAAGGAAAATCAGGAACTAGAAGTCGAAGACATGGAGCATTTTTTTAACCAGTATGGGGAAAACATTTCTGCAGAGGAAGTGATCTCTTCAATAGATAAAAACACAACTAAACTAAAATCTAAGGAACCTAAATTTTATAGTATAACGGTTAATCCTAGTCAGTATGAATTGCAAGCGATTCAAAATTCGTCTGCTGTATTGAAAGACTATACAAAAAGCATCATGCAGGATTATGTGTCCTGTTTTAATCGTGAAATTAAAGGGCGCCCAATTGGTATAAAAGATATTGTTTATTTTGCAAAAATAGAACATCAAAGAACATTTAAAGGAACAGATAAACAAGTAAGAGAAAATCAGCCTTACGCTTCACAAATCTTAGAACTTAAAACACAAATTAGAAAAATTGAACAAGGCACAGGTAACAAAAATATTCAAGATTTAAAGGGAAAAATAGATAAACTTGAACAAGAGGCACCGTGGAAACAAGATGGCAAACGAATTGTTCAAGGCATGCAGAAAAATGGATATCAAAGTCATATTCATATTATCGTGAGCCGAAAAGATGCTTCAAACAGTGTGAGTTTATCCCCTGGAAGTAAATACAAAGCTTCGGAAGTTATGATCAATGGGCGAATGATTAAACGTGGCTTTAATCGAGATGCTTTTTTTGAAAAATCAGAAAAAAGATTTGATAAAATGTTTAATTATAAACGGAATTATGCAGAGAGCTATCAATCTAAAAAAGACTTTGTAAAAAATCCGAAACTATATTTTTCATCCCTTCTAGGACTTCCTATTAGTGAACGTGCTTTGGCTTTAAAAATACTAGGTAAATCTGGAGTACCCATTCCTAACATCCCGTTTAATACCACACAGGTAGCTATTCAAATTATGAAAAAACTACAACACGGTATTGGTGTCGCTTTGAAATCAGGATCAATAGGTATATAGGTATGGAAACGCTAGAAATAGTAATTTATATTATGTTACAGTCTTGCTTGTTTTATGTTCTGTATCGCCTATTGAAATTGGCTTTCTGGATGAATTGCTTCATACTCATCTTATTCGTAATACTTTCAAGTCAATTTAGCGAAATGGGCTTAGTTCAAAGTCTTTTGTTATTTGGCTGTCCGCTCCTATTAATAAATATTATCGGATTTGTTTATTTTCAGAAAGCAGAAGAATCTTCTGAAAATATACGTTATAGGGTGCCTTTTAAGTTGAATTCAAAAAAATTAGTGATTGAGAATATTAAACGAGGTGCTTCTGTAATTGGATCTGCGGGAAGTGGAAAGACAGAAAGTGTAGTCTTTAATTTTCTTCAACATTTTAGTAAGTATCAGTTTTGTGGGGTGATCCATGATTACAAGTCGTTCGAGCTTACCGAAATCGCTTATCCTTTATTTGAAAACTCAGGAGTTGATTTCAAAATCATTGGATTTGATACGATTTATGATCGTGTAAATCCAATCGCTCCAAGGTATCTTCCAAATGAAGAAAGCGTGAATGAAGTAGCACGTGTACTTATTGAAAACCTATTAGAACAAAAAGAATCGGGAAGTACTGGAACTACTAAATTTTTTAATGATGCTGCAGAAGGATTGATAAGTGGACTAATCTGGAAGCTTAAAATAGAATATCCACATTTATGTACACTCCCACATTTAATTGCCGTGTATCAATATTTGGAAACCGAAGATTTAATTGGATTTTTAAGTTCCAATACAACCTCTCGCGCCATGGCTGATGCTTTTATAAGTGGTAAAGATTCTGAAAGGCAAACCGCAGCGGTAAAAAGTACGCTGGCAAATGCATTAAAGAAAATTAGTACCCAACGAATTTTTATGGTGCTTTCTGAAGATGAAGTGGATTTAAATATAAACACAGAACAACGTCCAATTGTCGTTTCGGTAGTGAATAATCCCAAATACGAATCGGCATACGCTCCCGTAATTGCAACTATTATTCACACAATTACGAAGCAAATGAGTGTGCGTCATGCGAAACCTTCATTTTTATTGATGGAAGAAGCACCGACCATTCGATTATTAAATATGCACCGGATTCCAGCTACATTAAGAAGCTACGATATTGCAACCATCTATGTGCTTCAAGATAAAATCCAGAACGATATTATGTATGGAGATAAAGCGAGTAAGGCGATTTTGAGTAATTTATCTTATCAATTTTTTGGAAAGGTTAATGATCCCGATACTGCCAAATACTACGAGCGTTTTTTTGAACTTGTAAAACAAGAAACTACTAGTGTGAACCGGGGTTATAATTTAGATTTTGATACCCGAGTTACTACAGGGGAACGAGAGGTGTCAAAAATTCGAGCCGATGTGTTTTTTAGATTAAAACCTGGAGAGTTTGTCGTTTTCGCAGATGGAAAGGAACGAAAAGTACAATTCGAATTACAGCAAATAGAAAAGGGCTTACCTAAGCAAGAATGCATTTATACAGCATCCGATTTACAAGCTAACTTTGATAGAGTTTATGCTGATATCTTGGAGATATTTTAGGAGGTTATAAAACTATACCTTCATAATCTACTTTATCCAAAATACTTGGAATATTAGAATCTACTTTTGGGCTAAATAAATCCTTACTTACCGTAAATGTGCTTAATTGATTATCGTTATAATTTGAATTTATTAAAAATTTGATGTCCGATTCGTCTAAATCCTGATTTAACCATGATTGCACATCTTGGTCTTTTAAAATTATAGGTTGCCGATTTTTTTTATTGTGAATCTTTGCAAACAATGGAGATGCTGCTTTTGTTAAAATAGTAAAGGTTAAAGTGTCCTCAATCTGCGTGTAAAGCCCAGCTAGTGATAATAGATTGTCATCTTTTTTTTTAATATGAAAAGGATATTTTTTGCTTTTATGCTCATGGGGTTCAAAAAATCCAGTTACTGGTATGATACATCTTTTTGTAAGAGCAGAATTTTTATAGATAAAATGATCAAATAATTTTTCAGACTGTGCATTTAATCCTCCTCCAAATCGCATAGCTTCTTTGTAATATGGAGCAATGTCTTCTGCATTTTTTTTGCTTTCTGGGACAATACCCCAATGTCCATACACTAATTTTGAAGGTTCCTCTTGGGGAATAAATAGCATATATGGATGTGTAAATCCATTAATATGAAATCGTGGAGCATCAAATGTTTCTCTAGCTTTTTCATCAACAAGCGAAACTTTGTAATGATTTTCAATCTTTTTTACTTTCTGTATTTGTGAAGTGTGGAAGCACATGGGTATACTGGAGATTTTGAAGTTGATATCACATTTTACTCTACTAATTTATTAAAACTATAATTTTCTATATCCTTGATAGAGGTTTTTATCTATAAATAAAATGCTTAAGGTTGTAATCTACTTTTTACATTCACTTTCAGTTTGTTAAATTACTAATTTCAATTTGATAGCAATAAATTGGACAAATTGCAATTTAAAAATGTTTTTCCTGAGAACACTTAAAAATAGATAATTTAAAATATAATATAATTTGTATGTAAAATACCCAAAATTGGGTATTGATATTATTATCTAATAATATCATTTTTAAATAATATTTTAATTCAAATAAAATGATAGTCATTTATCGAACAAAAAGATGACTTCGGTAATGATATTTATGTTTAAAATTATTTCATTGGATGATATTTTTTAATCGCAACTTATGTGTTCTCTTTGTTTTAATAATTGTTTCTTCAAATAGTTGGGCACAATCTATTAATAATATAGGGCTCCCTTCTTATAGAAGCTGTGTGTCTATTGGTAAAACAAATTTTGACTATACTACTTGTCTTACGAGTCGAAAGGAAAATAAACATAGAGCGGCGAAGGCCTTATTAACTAACAATTGTGATCAGAAAGTCGAAGTTATTGTGGGATTTACGGGGGAATTTATATACGCAAACAATCAACCAAAGGATGTGACACTTTTGCAGGGAACCACTTCTAGAGTGTTTCTTGACCCAGGGAAGTCGGAAGAGGTTATGATGTGTGATGCAAAACTAGATTCAGGAAAACTAAATATAGTTGAAATCACAGGAAGAGAAATTGAAAAGGAGGAAGAAAGTGTTGAAACAAATAATTCATTTCCTACAAGTTCGTCTTCAAATGCGGGAAATAGGTCTTTTAGTTCAGGTAGTAGAACATCTTTCTCGAGCACATCCTACTCATCTAATACTATAACAACAATAGATGGGTCTTTAATGGAAAGTAGAACCTCGACAAATAATTCTTCCTTAAATAAACCGACTGGGAATACTACTGAACAATTAAGTATGAATACTAATAGTCCTGATAATAGAACGAAATTAAATGATATCCATGAAAAAAATCAAATTAACAGATTAAAACGGGAAATGGAATTTCAGGCTTTTCAAGAAAAAATGAATAAACAGCAAGAAGAAATTCGAAAAAATAGGATAGCACTAGAAACTGCAAGTACAGAGGCGACAAATCAAATTGCAAATGGCAATTATTTAGAAGGAGCTAGCGTCTATGCAAACGAGTTAGCCAGACAAGGTAATGCGGGAGCTGCTTATGGTACCTTAGCAGTAGGGATGGCAGCGGAGGTTTGGTCAATGGTAGCGACAGAAAAAAAGAAAAAGAAAGAGGCAGAGGAACGTAGACTAGCCCAGGAAAGGGAGTTGGCTAGGCAGGAGCAGCAAAGAATAGATCTTATTCAAAAGCAGAAAATAGAATTTTTTAGAATTGCTCAGGAAGAGAGCTCGAAAATTATGAAACAAATTAAAATTAGAACTGAATTCGTTGAGGAAAAAATAGAGCATTCCAAAACGTTTAATTTATATTCTAATAATGTTACGCCTATCTACTTATTTTATTTAGAGGTGGAAAAAAATCATAAAGATTTTAAAGATTCGATTAGCTTCCCAGATATTGCAGAATTTAAGTATAATAAAACTCCCGAACTTATTTTTTCACCCATTATAGCAGTTAACCCTCTTTCAAATGGGGAGTATCCATTTCTTGAAAATATTCATATGAAAATTAGACAAAAATATTTCAAGGATACTAACAAGAAATATAAAATATATAATTGGAGCAAAGATAAAAATGAAATTTATGACATATATTCTAAGGAGACAGAAAAGGCAACAAGCAAAGGTTTTATTATAAAAATTCCTTCGGAAGAAGTGGTTGTTTTGAATGAAAGTAAAGTTAGTTCTAATAGTCCATATTGGGAATCGGGGAGTAATATTACGGGTAAAGAATCCTCTAAAAGTATAAATTATTGGGATGACACTTCCGAAAAAGATTCTATCCAAACTCCTATTATAAATAAAACTGATTATTGGAAAAACTAATATTAGAATCAAATAAATCGTACTTTATGAAAAAAACAACCATTTTTACTTGCTTTATTTTTTATTTATTCAGCTATACCTGTTTGGCTCAAAATACAAATATCGCAAAGGCATATTATATTAATGCAAGAGAAGCTTATGAGAAAAAGGATTTTAAAGGATCTATGGAATATTTGGAAAATGCAAAGCAAGAAATAAAGGGAACCAATCCTGATATAATTTATTTAGAATTGCTATGTAATTATAATATTGATAAATTGAATCCTAATATCGATGAATTATCCATGGAGTTTATTAATTCAGCAAATTCAGGAGATGAACGAATTAATGAGGTTAGCTTAATTTCAGTGGAGCACAAAGAGTTAGTGGCTAAAGAAAAGGAGCGAGAAAAAGAAATGTATAATTTGGCTGTTTCTGCTAATGAATTGACTTACATAAGGAATTACTTGGAAGCTTATCCTTCAGGAGAAAGAGCCAAGGAAATAGAAGCTGTTTTGGAGCAAAAAGAAATAACCGATTATAATAATGCTCTAGAAATCAATACGGTTGAAGCCTATGTTACTTTTAATCAAAACTACCCTAATAGTGATTACTTTAGCGAAATAAAGACAAGACTTGACAAGGCTAGAGATTTTGAATTACATGAAAAGGCTTTAAAAGAAGATACCGTGTATTATTA
The DNA here is from genome assembly GCF_001685485.1 of Formosa haliotis. NCBI lineage: Bacteria > Pseudomonadati > Bacteroidota > Flavobacteriia > Flavobacteriales > Flavobacteriaceae > Formosa > Formosa haliotis. The sequence goes on from NZ_BDEL01000001.1 coordinate 3,850,021, forward strand.
TAAACTTTATTTAACTAATTATCCAGACGGAAATTATAGGGAGGAGATTGAAGCTGCATTTGAAAATAAATTATTAATAACTGCGAATGAAGAGTTTAAAACTGATAATGTTAATGCGGCATTGAAGACCTATGAATCATATAGGGAATTATTTCCAGAAGGGAAAAATATATATGTTGTAAATCAAAGAATTGAAGAGTTACAAGACAAAATAGATAAGGAAAATAAGTTGAATGATAGAACATCAGCAAATTATTTTATGCTAACATATTCTTCTGATAATTTATTTGGGTTTCAATTTGGTAAAGTTCATTTAAATAAGATTGGTGCATATTTTAATTTAAATGTAAACAAATCAGTGACAAAACTCCAATTTTCAATAGATCATACTATTCCAGAATTATCAAATGAATATGAAGAAGCTTCAATTTCTTCTAGTTTTGGACTAAGTTATAAAATTACATATCCTATTTGGATTTATGCAGGTGGAGGGGTTAAATACATTGAATATTTTCAAAAAGATAATGAAGATTTTGCAGGTATAGAAGTAGAAGGTAAAAGTGCATATAATTTTTATCCAGAAATAGGTTTACAAGTAAAAATTAAAAAAATAATTGTAATAAAAACAGGGGTATTGTATATTGATAGTGATATTTATTTTCAAGGCGGTATAGGTATACAAACTAGAAATTGGTAAATTATTGATGCCAGCGGCAACTCATTAAAGTATCAAATAAAAAATCTCAGGTTAGAAGTTAATCTGAGATTTTTTTATTGGTTTAAATAAGAGTGGAACACCACCGCAACTTCATTGCAGCACATGGGATAATTTTAAAATAGAATAACTATAAGCTTAAATTACTAAAATAAATTATACATTTTAATTTTGGTTTGTTTTCTTGAATTATCCATGTCAAATGTGATTAACTTGAAAATTGATAGGATAACATTCTAAAATAACTAATGGTTAAAGTAAAAGATATTTTTATTACTAATAAATTCAATTTATCTTGTAAGAAGACTAAATTCATTACCAAAATCTGGAGGTTGGTTAAACACCGTAAAAGTTGTTTTAGGATTTTTAGAGTTGGCTTTAGCGTTTAAATTTTTAAGTCAGGCCGATTTAGTATTACAACTTCACATATTAGAGAGCGAGGTCTTTATCGCGATTTGGATTGCCATTTTTGGAGCCTTAGCCTTTTATTTATTCGGAAAAATTCAATTGCCACACGATTCGCCATTAACACATATTTCGGTAGGGCGATTAAGTTTAGGCTTGATCGTATTAAGTTTTACCATTTATATGATTCCAGGGCTTTGGGGAGCGCCTTTAAATTTAATTAGTGCCTTTCCGCCGCCATTAGAATATAGCGAATCTCCTTATGGTGTTGGATTCTCTAAGTTAGGATCGGGCGGTAGTGCAGCGGCTCATGGCGATTTACCAGAAGGCGCCCATTTATTAGCACCACACGATATTATGGCCTTTAACGATTACGATACAGGATTAGCCTATGCTAAAAAAGTAGGAAAACCGGTGATGTTAGATTTTACAGGTTGGGCCTGTGTAAACTACCGAAAAATGGAACAAAATGTATGGCCAGATCTAGGTGTTTTAAATATTCTTAAAAACGATGTGGTATTAATTTCATTGTATGTAGATGATAAGCGCGAATTAGAACCCGAAGAAGTTACAGAGTCGCAATTAAAACCAGGCAAGCAGTTAAAGTATATCGGACAAAAATGGAGTGAATTACAAACCATAAAATACAAGTCGAACTCACAACCATTTTACGTGATTATCGATCATAACGAAGACAAGTTGGTAGAGCCTGTAGGCTATCTGCCAGATGTGCCAGAATATAAAGCTTGGTTAGAGGAAGGGGTGTTAAAGTTTTAATTATATAAACCCTTACTTAGTGTCCAAGAACAAAAACATGCAAACAATCCTTTAGTTTTACAGAAAATCACATTATATAAATCTATTATTCTATCACTATATAATCATAGATTTATATAATTATGGAAATCCGTAATTATATTACAATGCTATTTAGTATTTTTAAAGATTTATGGATAAATATCTGACTATGGTCAATATTGAGATGATTAATACAAAAAAATAGTCGAGAAATTGAAATGTGAATGATAGCGGAATGAACTCTCGATATTACTAACAATGGGTTGTGAAATGAATACAAATTTTAGTTTTTTAAAAGATAATTATTTTAACTTATTTCAGTTAGCCTTGCTAGCCGAACGTAATTGTTATTCAGATCCTAGTACTACTTTATCAAAACTTAGAATTCTTTCAGAAAAGCTAGCTAGCATTTTAATTGATTTCGAACTGCTTGACGAGCCTTACGATAAAAAACAAATGAGTAGACTGACTGTTTTAGCGAATAACTCAGATACGCCTTCCGAAATCATTTCTATTTTCCATACCATAAGAAAATCTGGTAATAAAGCTTCACATTCAGGTGAAGGAACAGAAGCAGAAGCACGATATATGCTAAGGCAGACATTCTATTTAACCAAATGGTTTATTGAGGTGTATGAAAATGAAGATGTACATTCAGACTATGTAATACCTCAAGAATCATGGTTTGTTACAAATGATTCAAGAGCTGAAGAGCTTGAAGAAGAATTAGAGCGCCTTAAACAAGAAGTCGTTGGTTATAAACAAAAAATTAAAGAGTATACTCAAATTTCTGAGGAAGCAAAACAAGAACGTAAAGAACGAGCTTTTGCTAAGGTTATAAAAACTGAACAAACAGAAGCAGAAACTAGAGACCGTATAGATAAACAATTACGTGATGCGGGTTGGGAGTGCGATACCAAAACATTAAACTATAAAACATGTAAAACACTTCCTCAAAAAGGCAAACAGATAGCTATTGCTGAATGGAAGTGTGGTTCTAAATGGGCAGATTACGCTTTATTTAATGGCTTGGATTTAATAGGAATTATAGAAGCAAAAAAGCACATTAAAAATGTAATGAGCGATTTAGGCCAAGCAAAAACCTATAGCCAAATTATAACTGCAAATCACGATATAACATTTCCTAATCATCCAAATAGCGATGTTTACAAGGTTCCTTTTATGTTTGCCTCAAATGGAAGACCATTTCTAGAACAATTTAAAACAGCTTCAGGAATTTGGTTTTGGGATGGCAGACAACAAAAAAACATGGCAAGGCCATTAGCAAATTGGTTTTCGCCCAGAGATTTAATAGAAAAATTGGATTATGATGAGCGTGATGGTGTTGACAAACTTAAGAAAACAGGATTCGATTTATTATCAGATCCTAGTGGTTTAAATCTAAGAGCATATCAAATAGAAGCTATTAAAGCTGTAGAACATAAAATATTAACCGATAATCAAGATAGACGTGCCTTACTTGCTATGGCAACAGGTACAGGAAAAACACGAACTATGATTGGTATGTGCTACCGACTCATTGCTTCGGGAAGATTCAGACGAATATTATTTCTTGTAGACAGACGCATGCTTGGCGAACAGGCAGCAGACGCGTTTAAAGAAGTTCATATAGAGGGTTTACAAACATTTGCTCAAATATATGGGTTACAGGATTTGGAAGATAAGGCAGCCGAGCTAGATACCAAAATTCATTTTGCAACTGTGCAAGGTATGGTTCAGCGTATTGCGTATTCCGACGATCCGCCTAGCATTGGTGATTATGATTGTATTGTGGTCGATGAAGCGCATAGAGGGTACACCTTGGATAAGGAAATGGACGAAGAGGAAGTCGTGCTTCGAGATCAGTTAGACTTTCAAAGTAAATATCGCATGGTATTAGATTATTTTGATGCTTACCGTATAGGTTTAACTGCTACACCAGCACTTCATACTAAGGAGATTTTTGGAGACCCTGTATATACGTATTCTTACCGACAAGCAGTTATAGAAGGATATTTAATAGATTTTGAACCTCCTTTTGTATTCCAAACCTCTTTATCTAAAGATGGTATTGTTTGGGAAAAGGGAGATGAAGTTAAGATTTATGATCCTGAAGACAATGAAATAAAAGATATAGGAGTTACTCCAGATGAAATAAAGGTTGAGATAACAGGCTTTAATAGAAAAGTAATTACCGAGAATTTTAACCGTGTAATACTAAACGAGTTGATTTCAACCTATGGTGTTCTTCCTGAAAACAGAGATAAAACTTTAATATTTGCTGCTACTAATGCACATGCAGATACTATAGTTAAATTATTATATGAGGAGTACGCCGAATTAGGTGAAGATGTAGATGCTGATGCCATTGTAAAAATAACCGGCGATGTATACAATAGAGCCGATTTGTTGCGAAAATTCAAAAACGATCAATATCCTAGTATCGTTGTAACGGTCGATTTACTTACCACAGGTATTGATGTGCCAAGCATCTCTAATTTGGTGTTCTTAAGGCGTGTAAATTCACGTATTTTATACGACCAAATGATTGGGCGTGCAACACGGCGATGCGATGAAATTGGTAAAGAAGTTTTTAAAATATACGATTGTGTAGGTGTTACCGAAATCATGTCTAAAGAGCAGGTCATGAAACCTGTAGCGCCTTTAGTCACGAAATCTTTTGCCGACCTAGTAGAGGAGCTAGCGATTATTGAAGATAACTATTCAAAGGACGCCAAACTAGATCGAATCATTGCTAAAATCCAACGTAAATTTTCTAGTTTTAATAAGGAGCAGAAAGAGCAATTCGAAATTTTATCTGGAGAACCTACCGCAAGAGATTTCGCTAAAAAGTTAAAAGCTGTAGATCCTGAAGCCCTTAATAAGTCTGTTGAAGATTATGGGCATTTATGGGAGTTTTTAGATCGAGAAAAAGGAAAGGCATTTAATTACGGTACCCTTTACAGTGACCATGAAGATAAGTTAGAAGAAGTCTCTAGAGCTTACGAAAAAAATCTAAAACCTAAAGATTATCTAGAATCATTCACCGAGTTTATAAACAACAACAGAAACGAGATTTCGGCTTTAAATGTAGTTTGTACGAAACCAAGTAGTTTAACAAGAACTGAATTAAAAGAGTTACGCTTAATTCTAGATACTCAAGGTTTTAATAAAAACAATTTAAATACAGCATATAAAGAGGTTACAAACACTGAAATAATAGCAGACTTAATTGCACATATACGTACTTCTGCTTTGGGAGAAGATTTGGTAAGTCACCACGAACGTATAAGTAATGCCGTAGCAAAACTTAAGGCTTCCCATTCTTGGAATCAAATTCAGTTAAAGTGGTTAGATAAAATAGAAGCCCAATTACAAAAAGAATCTATAATAACCTTAGAAGATTTAAATAAGCCACCTTTTAGCGTCGATGGAGGATTAAAGCGCTTAGAGAAAGTCTTTAAAAACGAAACAGCTCAAATAATCAACGAGTTAAACGACTATTTATATGCATAAGTAGCAAAACCAATAACATGAAAAGCTTATTAAAACATATTGCCCAAATTTCAAAAAAATACGCGCAATTAAACAAGATTTCAGGAGATGCCTTTAATGTATTCGAGGTTATAAATGTAACTACAGATGAAGTGAGGTTGCACTCAAGATTCCTAGCTGAATTATTAAATCCTAAAGGCACACATGGGCAAGGCGATTTGTTTTTAAAACATTTTGTAGATCAATTTAAAATTCAATTAGATACCAAATCGGCAAAGGTAACGGTAGAAAAGTATATTGGACCTGTAACAGAAATAACAGGTGGGCTAATAGATATTTTTATTTCCGATAATAAGGGCGCTTCTATAACTATTGAAAATAAAATTTATGCTCCAGATCAGAATAATCAATTAATAAGGTATTATAACCATTCTCAAAATAATATTTTTTATTTAACACTTTTGGGAACTGAGCCTTCTGAAGATAGTTATATAAATACTAAAGTAAACCCTAATAAAGTACACGGAAAAACAAAATTAAATCCTAAAACAGATTTTAAACTACTATCATATAAGTATGATATAAAAGATTGGTTAATACTTTGTAGGAAGGAATCGGTAGAATTACCATTATTAAGAGAAGGTATTACGCATTACTTAAATCTAATAAATACATTAACTGGACAATCTGGAAATAATAAAATGAATACAGAAATCACCGAATTTATCACGTCAACTGAAGACCATTTAAAACATGCTGTTTTAATAGAGCAAAGTCTTACAGATTCCAAAATTAAAATACAAAGTAAATTTTGGGAACATCTAAAAGAAAAGTTAGAAGCAAATTCGTTTGTTATTAATGATGCGCTTAGCGTTACAAAAGAGAATATTCAAAATTATTATATTAAGAATAGAAACAGAGATGTGGAATACGGATTAATAATGGATGTATATAAGAAGGAGCATTTAAAAATTCAGTTTAAAGTTGAATTACATCTTCATATTTATTACGGCTTTCAGCTTATTAAAAACGAAGGCCTGATAAATCAAACTACTGAAGAATGTAGTATGTATACCAAGATACTCGATGGATTAGAGTGGCAATACGAAAATTCTGAAAGATGGCTAGGTCGGAGATTTACCGATGAAAAACTAAATTTTAGAGCTTTCAATTCAGATGCTATTTTTGAACTAGCAAACCCAGAAAAATTAGACAAAAAAACAACTATAATTGCAAATTCTATTAAAAACGAGATTGATGCTTTTCAAGAACAATTAAAAGCAATAGATCAATTAGAATTAATAAATAAAAAAGAAATACAAAACATATAAATGGCATTATCCACTCAAGAAATAGTAAATAAACTTTGGAACCTTTGTAACGTATTACGCGACGATGGTATCACATATCACCAATATTTAAACGAGCTTACCTTTATTCTGTTTTTAAAAATGGCAGAAGAAACCGACTATAACGATAAACTTCCAGAAGGTTACCGTTGGGAAGACTTAAAACAAAAAGAAGGTGTAGAATTGTCTACATTCTATCGTCAATTATTACTGACTTTAGGAACGGAAAGTACTGGAAACATTCAGAAAATATACAACAACGCACAAACTAGTATTAGCGAGCCTGCCAATCTTCGTAAAATTATAAAACATATAGACGAGCTGGATTGGTTTGAAGCCAAAGACGAAGGATTAGGCGACATGTATGAAGGCTTGCTAGAAAAAAATGCCAGTGAAAAAAAATCTGGAGCAGGCCAATACTTTACCCCACGACCATTAATTAATGTGATGGTGCGCTTAATGGATCCTAAAGTAGGCGAACGTTTAAACGATCCTGCTTGTGGTACCTATGGGTTTATGATTGCCGCACACCATTATATTTTACAACATAACGATATCTATTCGCTTACAGAAGCTCAAAACAACTTCTTGCTAAATGAGCAATACTCTGGTTGCGAGTTGGTAGGCGACACCCACCGTTTAGCCATGATGAATGCTTTTTTACATGGTATGGGCGGTAATATCGCTTTAGGAGATTCTTTAAGCAGTTATGGAGAAAGTGTAAAAAATATAGACCTTGTTCTAGCAAACCCACCGTTTGGAACCAAAAAAGGAGGCGACCGACCTACAAGAACCGATTTGGTTTACCCAACAAGTAACAAGCAATTAAATTTCTTGCAAGCTATTTACCGTAGTTTACATATACGTGGCGGAGCTCGTGCAGCAGTGGTATTACCAGATAATGTGTTGTTTGAAGATGGCGACGGCCAAAACGTACGTAGAGACCTCATGGAAAAATGTAATTTACATACCGTACTGCGTTTACCAACTGGTATTTTTTATGCTGCAGGTGTAAAAACCAATGTATTATTCTTTGAGCGTGGTACTACAGATAAAGGGAATACTAAAAACGTGTGGTTTTACGATATGCGTACCAACATGCCCAACTTTGGAAAACGTACCCCATTTACCGAAAGCTATTTTGAGGATTTTGAGAAAGCCTACACCGCCAAAGATCGAACCAGTATTAAAGACGAACGCTTTAAATGTATTAGTAGAGAAACCATTGCAAAAAAGAACGATTCTCTAGATTTAGGTTTAATAGCAGACGATAGCATTACCAAAGCCGAAGACATTGGAGAACCCATAGACATTGCTAAAGAAGCCCTAGCCGAATTAACAAGCATTACAGAAGAGTTGAATGCCATAATTAAAGCGTTGAACTAAATGAATAATTGGATAAAATGTAAAATATCGGATATAGCAGATGTTAATTCAGGAATAGGCTTTCCGAAAAACTTTCAAGGAAATATAAATGGGATTTATCCTTTTTATAAGGTTGGTGATATCTCTCAAACCTTTTTGAGAGGAGAACAGTACTTAACTGTGGCAAATAATTATATAGATGATGATATATTAATAGAACTTAAAGGGAAACTATTTAAGTCAGGTACAATTGTATTTGCAAAAATCGGTGAAGCTTTAAGATTAAACAGAAGAGCTATCATTAGTGAAGATTCTTTATGTGATAATAACGTTATGGGAGTTATTCCTGTAAAATCAGAGACAAGCAGGTTTTTGTATTACTATCTAAATACATTGGATTTAGGTATTTATAGTGCAGGAAATGCTGTTCCTTCAATTAGGAAATCTGTTGTATTAGATATAAAAATCCCCCTCCCCCCACTACCAGAACAACAACGCATTGTTGCCAAGTTAGACGAATTATTTGGGCATCTAGACAGTCTTAAAACCCGTTTAAACAACATACCACAAATTCTTAAAAATTTTAGGCAAGCGGTGTTAACCCAAGCCGTAACAGGTAAACTTACTGAGGAATGGCGTGTTGGGAAGGCGTTGGAGGATGTTGATTTTGTAGTGAAAGAGTTTTTAACTGATTTAGTAGAAAAAGAAAAAAGTCAAATAAAGAAGAAGAAGATAAAAACTTTAATTAAAGAAAAATCTATTGAGGAATACAATGTCCCTAAAGAATGGAAGTTTTATAAATTAGAAAAACTTTGTTTAGAATTCACCTATGGTAGTTCTTCTAAATCCTTAGATGAAGGATTAGTTCCTGTTATAAGAATGGGCAATTTACAAGCTGGTAAAATTGATTGGGATAAATTAAAGTATTCAGTTGATGAAAAAGAAATAGAAAAATATATGCTTACTGCTGGAGATGTTTTATTTAATAGGACGAATAGTCCAGAATTAGTTGGTAAAACTTCGATTTATTTAGGAGATAAAAAAGCAATTTATGCTGGTTATTTAATAAAAATTAAAACTAGTGAATTATTAAAATCAAGTTATTTGAATTATGCTTTAAATTCACCTTATGCAAAAGAATGGTGTTGGAAAGTCAAAACAGATGGAGTAAGTCAATCTAATATTAATGCTCAAAAACTATCTCAATTTAATCTCCCTTATCCACCAATTAAAGAACAAACCGAAATCGTAAACCGGGTAGCCCATTTATTTGCCAAAGCTGATGCTATAGACGCCCAATACCAAAGCCTAAAAACAAAAATAGACAGTTTACCACAAGCTATTTTAGCCAAAGCCTTTAAAGGCGAGTTGGTAGCGCAGTTGGATACAGATGGTAGTGCAGAGGTGTTGTTAGAGGAGATACAAAGGTTAAGGGCTGAGGTTGTAAAAAAAGGTAAAACAAACAAAGTAAAACAGTAAATGATTAAAGAATTTCTACCGTCAACTTCTGTTTTTGCAGAAATGGCAAATAATAATGTTGACCTAAAAAAATATAAATGAGTTTTATAATTAACACAGATATATTAAATAATACTTATTCTCAAAATACAGCTGAGATTCGTAGTGAATAATCATTTAAAGAATTACCATTTAGATACAAGAGCGGAAATTTCAAAAGCAGATTTTCTTTACCTGTTGCATGAAAAAAAAGCTCGTATTTCAAGAAACCCATTAAAAAATAAGGATATACCAATGCCAATAGAATCAGCCATAAGTATATATTCACGAGCATTACAGCAAAAACAAGACAATAGATTGGGCCTACATTGTTAGGTGTAATTGCTAGAATAATCTCATCTATAGGTAATATTGTTATAGGAAGTATTTAAGCATATTGAAAATTGAAGTTGATTAATAATTAAGAAAATAGTTTGTTTCGAAAAAAGAAAATTTAATTATGATTACATATACAGATTACGAAAAACAAGTTTATGAATGGCTTATGCAAAAGCATGAAAAAGACTCGAATTTCACTTTTTCTTTAAGAATGAAAGGTTCTAAAGGAACAGAACTAGATTATTTTATTGGTACAAAAAAATCTAATTATTTTGCGACTACCTTTTGGTCTATTCCTGTAGCATATCCTGGGTCATCAAGCGATTGTATTGATTTAATTTTTGGTATGTCAAACAATCTTTATAGCTATAATTTTGAATTTACCCAAACAAATTCACCACATGGTACACAAAACCAATCAGTTTTAAATTTTATAAAAGCACTTCATAAATCTACAATATCAACTCTTGGTTTTTCTTATGTTAGTCCAGAAAGTAACAAAATGTTTACTTTTAAAACCAATCAAAGACAAAATCAATATACGTCCTTACCTGACATGTTGCTAGATATTGAAAAGGATTTAGAAGTTATTATTCCTGAAGTTAATAAAGCCATAACAGCCGAAAAATTAAATAATCAAGATTTTAAAGCACACCGTATTACGCTTCAAGAATTTACAAATATGCAAACTAAATTAGAGAAGCGTTTTAAGAAATATAGTAACATACATAAAAAAGCTAACTACTGGATTTTTCAAGGAAATCCCGATATATACAATATAACCAATGCATTAAAAGCTGCTCATTTAAAAAGTTGGAAGGTAGGAGCGCATAAGGATAAAATTAAAATTGGTGATCAAGTTATTTTATGGCAAACAGGCAAAGATGCTGGTTGCTATGCTTTAGCAGAAATTACATCTGATGTTTCTGTATTTGAAGAAGAACCATTCGAAAAACAATATTATACAGACGTTTCAAATACTAAGGCTACAGATCGTGTTAAACTTAAAATAACGAAATATTTGGCAGACACCCCCATACTTTGGCAAGACATTAAAGATGTACCAACATTTTCTAATTTTAATGCAGGAAATCAAGGTACCAACTTTACGGCAACAGAAAAGGAGTTTAATGCATTGTTAGAGTGGAACGATACAAATGAGGACAATTCTTTTGAAGAAACTAGGGCAAAATTAGATCCTGTAAGCTTTAATGAGTTTATTTCTTTTGTAAGATTCATCATAACATCTTTTAATTTAAAACCAAACGATCCTAGAGTCGTTTATAGTGTAAGGGGGTATAGCTTAAACCTTATTATAGGACAAAAATATTGTGCTAATATATATGCTTCCAAAAACAAAGAAACTTTTGGTATAATTGCTACAACAAAGCTATCCAAAAACAGCGAAGAATACGCAGGTAAAAAACCTCAAACTTATTATAGTTATCTAGAAGAACTTGTTCTTGATGTTGAGGATAAGAAATCGGTAACAGATGCTATAGAAGGTGTTTTAGATAAAACCACAAAATCGGGCTATACTAAGTCTAACGATATAGATTTTCAAAATTTTCTTTTTGGTTTAGAAACCAATAATAAAACCGAAATTATGATGCAGGCTCCTACAAATAAAATACTTTATGGCCCTCCAGGAACAGGAAAAACATTTTATTTAAAAGATCAATTATTTGAAAAATATACGCTTAAAGAGCATGCTGTAACAAAAGAAAAGTATTTTGAAGATGTTGTTTTAAGCTTAACATGGTGGCAGGTTATTACCTTGGCACTTATAGAAATTGGTACAGCTAAAGTAAATGATATCTTAGAAAATAGATGGGTTGCCAAAAAAGCGAGTCTTTCCGAGTCTAAAAATGTAAGAGCAACCTTATGGGGTACACTACAAATGCATACCATTATGGATTCTAAAAGTGTGGCTTACAAACAGCGCCAAAACCCTTTGATTTTTGATAAGAATAAAGACAAGAAATGGCAGTTATTACTTGAAGAGGTAAAAGAGCAATGCCCTGAAATACATGATATTTTAAACGACTTAAACAACTTTGAAACAAGTCCTCAAAAAGTAATTAAAAATTACGATTTTGTAACTTTTCATCAATCTTTCGCCTACGAAGACTTTATTGAAGGCATAAAGCCTATTTCACCAGAAGAAGGAGAAGAAACTACAGATTTAGGATACAGAATTGAAAACGGAGTGTTTAAGAATTTGTGTATTAAAGCTAAAAACGATCCCGATAATAGATATGCTATTTTTATAGATGAAATAAATAGAGGTAATGTGTCAGCAATTTTTGGAGAGCTCATTACCCTTATTGAAATAGATAAACGAAAAGGATCTAAAAATGAAATGAGCATTACACTGCCTTATTCTAAAAAGGAATTTAGTGTGCCATCCAATTTAGATATTTATGGCACAATGAACACAGCAGACCGTTCGGTAGAAGCTTTAGATACGGCATTAAGACGTCGTTTCGAGTTTAAAGAAATGATGCCAAATCTTGATATTATCGAAAATGAAGAGGTTGAAGGTATAAAGCTTTCAGAAGTTTTAAAAATTATTAATAAACGTATTGAATTATTGTTAGATAGAGATCACACCATTGGGCATTCTTACTTTTGTAATGTTAATTCTTCAGAATCTTTAGCTAATGCATTTAATAATAAAATTATGCCCTTATTACAAGAGTATTTTTATGGTGATTATGGAAAAATTGGTTTGGTTCTGGGTAATGGATTTGTAGATATTATAAAAAATGACGAAGTGAATTTTGCGAGTTTCAATTATGAGAACTCAAATGATTTTAAAACATCAACTTTTGTTCTGAAGCAGGTTCATGCAGACACCGTTATTGATGCGTTAAAAGAATTATTAGGTATAACAGAAGTTATTTTAAATAATTGATAAAGAGCAAAATCATATCTGTTTTTGAGCATCAACGTTTATATGTTGGTGAACAAGGTTTCAATCAAGTGCATTTAGACGCTTTGTTAAAACTTAACGAATACCATGATGGTAATTATTTCGAACCTATTGCAAAAGGTATTAAATTTAATCAATATGTAGGTGTTATTCAAATTGACGGCCTAACTATTGAAATTCATCCTAAAGCAGATAAGAATGACGAGGACTTTAAATGGAAAGGTGTTTTACTGAAAATGCTACAAGCTTGTGGTAAAATAAAAGTAGAATCTACAGGAGCAGCACATGTAAAGAGACAGCATCTTAATCTATTGGAGATCTATTTCGAATTGTATTTAAGAGAAATAGATTATTTAATTAGGAATGGAATTGTTAAGCAATATAGAAAAGAAACTGCAAACACAAAAGCGCTAAAAGGGAAGTTGGAATTTGCAGGACATATTAGTAAAAACTTAGTTCATAAAGAACGTTTTTTTACAACACATCAGGTTTATGATGCCAATCATTTAATACACCAAGTATTGCTTAAAGCATTAAGTATTGTGGATAATTTCACGAAAGGAACTAGATTGTCTGATCTGTGTAAAAGAGCACTTTTAAATTTTCCAAATGTCTCAATTAAAAATATAACGATTCAGAATCTAAATAGCATTAAACTAACAAGAAAAACTATTGGTTATACTGATGGTCTAGAATTAGCTAGGTTAATAATTCTCAATTATTCACCGGATATTTCAAGTGGAAAAGAAAAAATGCTTTCTCTTCTTTTTGATATGAATGCCCTTTGGGAAGAATATATCTTTAAACAATTACAAAAACATTGTGTCGGAACCAATATTGAAGTATCTGAACAAGAATCTAAATCCTTTTGGGGTAATAACAGCCTAAGACCTGATATCGCTTTAAAATATAACGACAAGACTTTTATAATAGATACGAAATGGAAACGACCAAATAATAATGCAGCTTCAGTTAACGATTTACGGCAAATGTATACCTATTGTCGTTTTTGGAATGCTGAAAAAGCCTTGTTATTATATCCAGGGAATGAGTCTAATTATGAATATCAAAAATTTAATACAGACGATTATTGTTTCATTGAAAATGAACCCTTGTATAAACTAAAACACGAGTGTAAAATGGGGTTTGTTTCTGTAGTTGACGAAAATGGTGGTTTAAATAATAATATTGGTGAAATCGTTTTGAATATTTTGAGAGCAGAATAATTTCATTCGAAACCTATTAAAAATTCATATAATTCATAAAGTACGGAGAATTTTTATTATTATCTTGATATTGGATTTTATTATGGTTCATAACGTATAAGTTATAGTGGTTGAAAAGAAAACTAAATAATCTACATTTTCTAAATACGTCACCATCCTAAAAACATTAAATGTTAACCTATGATTTAAATTATATCATACCAAAAATACAAGCTGCAATTCCTTGCAGAAGAAACTATTTTAAAATCTACCTTTTTAGCCCTTTTATAGGCTATAAAAAATGGTCATTGCATATTAGAAACTTAGGCATTATTTTAACCAGTTTTTAGCTATATTTTGAAAAATGGGGTCGGCTTTAACTTAGCCAATCCCTCGATTTATAACTAACACACCTTTCGGGATAGTGTCCAAGAGTTTCTAAAGGATTATAATTGCTCTAATCTAAAGTTCTTAATATAAACTTTTTCTTGGTTTCCACCAGCAATAGACAGTTTATAAAAGCCATATGAAGTTGCAGTTGAAGCAGGGCCTAGGTAAATACCATTAGAATCTAAAAAGTTAAATTCAGCATTTTCAATTTTAAATAAGTTAGGAGCTGAATTTAATTCGTCATCTAAAAAAGAACAACTGATAGAAATTTTATTATCCTTCTTTTCAATATGGTAATTCACTATAAGCCATTCATTTTTGTTTTTAGTAACGTAATTACCTGTTTTTTCATAATGTTCCTTTGCAACCTTAAATAGAGATCGCTTGTTTTTATAGTCTTCATTTGTTATTAATTTATCTTGATCCGGATAGTATTTATTAACCCCTTCTCTAGTTGTTTTCCCAATTTTGCTATAAGCTTGTTCAAAGTACATTTGCCCGTTTCCAGTAGATTTGGAAAATTGATTAAAAATGGGGGTAAAACAATATCTATAAGACAAAGCATAAGGTTGTAAAGAAATACGATTTGTTTCCGAAAGAAAAAGACTTAAATTAGGAGGTGGTATAGTGAATTTTTGATAAAGTCTATCATCCATGAAATATCCCATTTCAAAATCAATATTAAAATCACCTGCAAGATTTAATTTTGGAATAAGGAGCTTAGCAAATATCAAATTATCTACACTTATATCTTTAAATTCAGGTTTTTCTTTAAATTCTATTTCTAGTATATGGTCTTCAATAATTTTTGATTTAAAATATTGATTCTCTGAGATACTCCAGTACGTGTCATTAAAATTCGCTACATAAGTAAATGGATCATTTATATACGTTTCTTTTTTTGTAAGTAATTAATATAATATTTATTTATTTTCTCAAATAACACATCGGATTTTTTTCTCGCAACTTCATCAAAATGGTCGTTTAGTAAATTTACTGTTGCTACACTTATTTCTGCAATGCCTTGGCTCATTTCTGTTGCCGCAGTATTATTACTTCCCGACAAACTATGGGCTATTAAACTTTTTGCAGTAATATCGCTATAATTGGGGCTTTCAGTATTATAATTACTTAACACTTCAGAGGTATTTGTAACATCACTTTCAATTGCAATAGTGTTATTAGAAATGCTATTAGTTTGTTTTTGATTAGATACTTGTTTTAGATTCATTCTGTTGCTTTTATCAATCTCTTTTTGAGTTAAATCTTCTAATGAATTTAATGTAAACTGGACAGTAGAAATATAGGACTTCATGGTTCCGCCTTCTGGTTTAGGATAGGTCTTTTTTTGTTCGCCATCAAATGATAAATCAAACCCATCATTAAAAGCATTTTTACCTAATGTTTCGCCTGGTTTAATAGCCTTCTCTACTTGTCTAGTATAAGTAGTGCCACTAAAAGAATTGATCTTTATTGTTGCATTGTAAAGCAAGGTGTGATTAGTAGTATTAGTTGCTCTTAACACTACTGATTCTTGACCTGTATTACCACCGACTTCACCAATGGATACTATTTGAAAATCAATACTTGGTATTTGTTGGGGGATTTTCCAAACGAGTTTTCCTTCTATTACACTTTGACAATGTAAAACTGATTGAAAAAGAAGAAAGTAGAATAGTATATTCATTTTAGTAAAAGAAGTATTCATAATGTATTGATTTAATGTTTTAAACTGTATTAAAATTAAATTAAAGTCATTTTAGATAAAATACCTCTTTTGAGGTATTTTATCTAAAATAAAAGAGAATGAATTGTCTGTTAATTGAATAGGTATGTTGTAAGTTGTTTCCTGTAGGTTCTGTCTCAAACTAATCCAAAATGTTGTTACTAATTATAAATCACAATGTATTATATTGCAAAAACTATAATTTTAGCAAACAATTAATCATTAGAATATATAATTAAATACTATGAGTACATTTTTAACAGGTGATGATTTAAATGATGCAATTGATGATATTATTACAAATGCCAAAAAATTTATCCAAATTACATCACCTTATATAAAATTAGATGACCATTTTAAAGAACGATTTAATATAATTAAAAACAATCCATCAATTTATCTTCAGATATTGTTTGGTAAAAATGAAGATAACTTTTATCGCAGTCTAAAAAGTGAAGATTTAGAATATTTTAAATCCTTTCCCAATATATCTATTATTTATGAGTCAAGACTCCATGCTAAAAGCTATGTTAATGACTCTGATGGTGTTATCACGTCTATGAACTTATATGATTATTCAGCAGAAAATAATGTTGAGTATGGTGTCGCATTTAGTAAAGGTAAATTAACGGATAAAGTTTATCAAGACCATTTAGATCATCATTATGACTTGTTAGAAGAAAGTGCACATTGTGTGTATATCAAACGTCCAGTTTTTAAAACGGCTTTATTAGGTTTTAGTAAAAATTATCTGAGATCAGAAGTATTGTTAGATTTAATAGATTCATTTGACCCTACTAAAAATGAGTATGAGCGTATAGTTTATCAAGATATTGATGTTATAAGTTTGGATGAAAAAGAGATTATTCCTGTATTAAAATCTAGAGCAGAAAAGAGATTGGAAAAAGAACAACCAATTTTTGAAAGTCAGAGTGAAACAGAAGTAATATATAAAGAGGAAGAATTAGATATCCAAGAAATAGGGTATTGTATAAGAACTGGAGAAGAAATACCCTTTGATTTAGATAGACCACTTAGTTATAAAGCATTTAAATCTTGGGCTAAGTTTAAAAATTATGATTTTCCCGAAAAATATTGCCATAAAACAGGCAAAAAATCTAATGGAGAAACAAGTATGGCAAAACCAGTATTAGAGTAAATAAATATCCTTAACAAAACATCAATATTCGGCAGGTAATTAGGTGTTCGGCTATTGCTCTATTTAGTTTCATAATTCATGTATCCAAACCCATTTAGTTTACAACCGTATTCTAGAAAGGAGACTAGAGGGGGCATTAGTAAAAGAAATATTTATTATAAAAAAGCTTGCAACCACAAAATTTAGAAATTATAAAGTAAAATTAAGGTTACGAAGGCTATAACTTTAGGTTAATTCATAGTGCAGAAGCTTATCAGATTAGATAAGCTTCAATTATAAAGTAATTTTGCGTGTTTTATAACATAAAAAATGTCATACCTACTAATAGCAATATTATCTCAATCTTTTACTATAGCCTATCTATTTAGAAAGGATTTTAAAAAGAACAGACAAGAGTTATTCTTGTTGTGTATAGTACTTATAATGGCAATCATTTTAATAATGAAATTTGCCTTTTTAATGTTAACAGAAAATGTATTGTATGCGAGATACTCTCCAGCAATTACTATAGCGACACCTCCCTTATTGTTTTTATATGTTAAAAGTGTGTCTAGTGCCATACCTGTCTTAAAAAATGAAATTATTAAGCACTTAATTCCTACAGTATTACTAACAATAGCATTCGTAGTTGTGGGGATAAACATTGCTGTAAATAAAGATGACAGCTGGATTAATCCTTATAAAAAAGTATATGATGTGTTATTCTTCACAATAAACTTAACATATCATTCTTTCATTTTATTTATAATCTTAAATAAAAAAAACCATTCGAATCCTAAACTAATATGGTTAAAATGGCCTGTAATATTATGGATAATTGGAGTAACCTTATTGTTGTTTAGTAAGATAATTAATGATCAACAATTAATAAGAGCTTCCATCATATTTGCTATGATTGGCTTTATTATATTCTTAATCAAGTTATCAAAATTAAAGCAAAATGTAGTAGAACCTAAGAGTTCTAATACGACTGACATTAAATCAAATTTTACAATAAAGCCTAAATACGAAAAGTCTTCTTTAAAAGATAACGACTTAAATGCAATTTTATTAAAATTGGAAGAGTATATGGTTAATGATAGTCCGTACCTAGACCCGAATTTTGCGTTGATAGATATGGCTAATGATATTAAAATATCTAAACATAATATTACTGAGGTATTAAATACAGTATTGAATAAAAATTTTTTCCTTTTTATTAATGAGTATAGGATCAAAGAAGCCAAACGCAAAATGGCAATAAAACCAAACGAGAAACTAAATATTATTGCCCACTTTTCTGGTTATAAGTCTAAAACAACCTTTATAAAATATTTTAAACAAATTGAAGGTATAACACCATCAGAGTATCGTAAAAAACTAAGCCATAAAGACCCAAATTAACAGGTGTTTACTATGATATCTTTCTCTTAAAGTTAACTTAATAATTGTTTAACCTTAGTTAGTTATTTGGTTTTTAGGTTTTTAAGTGTTTAGCCCGCTTGGTGTTAACCAATTCAGGTTCGTTCTTCTTGGTACGAACTTTTTTTATGCCTCATTGTTATTTATTTGCTGAAAAATTAAATAAATCAATTACGAAAATGAATAACAAAAAGTTTTTTAAAACAGTATTAAATACTTTTTTCACATTAATGTCTGCCTTAGCCATTGGTCAAAAAATGAACATAACGGGTACAGTTACCGATGCTAATGGTCCTCTTCCTAGTGCCACCGTTTATCTAAAAGGAACCTCTAATGGAGTAACAACCGATTTTGATGGAGTTTTTAGTATCCTTAATTCTGCACAAGGTAGCCAAGTTTTGGTAGTGTCTTATATTGGTTATAAGTCTAAAGAAATTCCTTTGGACATCCCGAATAGCAATAGTATTAATTTAGGAATAATACTAATTGAAGAAGATGCCGAAAGCCTGTCAGAGGTTGTTATAAAAGGAAATTATTACCCATCTCAAGTTCGTGCATTAAATATGAAGCGTAAAGGTGTTACAATCTCTGAAGTTTTAGCAGCAGATGCTATAGGAAAGTTACCAGATCGTAATGCTGCAGAAGCTGTGCAACGTATGCAAGGGGTGTCTATAGAACGCGATATGGGTGAAGGTCGTCGTGTTATTGTAAGAGGTGCTCCTACACATTGGACGGCAATAACATTAAATGGGAACAGATTACCAAGTGCTGGTGGAGCTAGCGATGAAAGATATACGCAATTAGATGTGTTCCCTTCAGAGTTAATTCAATACGTACAACTTAATAAAGCCCTAACACCAAATATTGATGGTGATGCTATTGGCGGTACCATGAACTTTATAACAAAATCATCCCCTTTAAAACAGACTTTAAGTGTTACAGCGGCAGGAGGTTATAATACCAATACTAAAGATCCTTCTTATAATGCTTCCTTAGTATATGGCGATAGAATAGGTGAGAAATTTGGCTTTATTGGCTCAGCTGTTATTTGGGATAGACAGGCAGGAACAGATAGATATGATGTCGATTACGATTTTTCTAATCCCGATAACACGCAATCTTTTGCAATAAATAGATTGCAATTAAGAGATTATCAGGCTCGACGTAAAACTGCAGGTTTTAATCTGGCTATGGATTACGATTTAGCACCTAGTAGTAAGCTGTATTTTAAGGGTTTATATTCTAATTACCTAGACCAGCAAACGGTTAGAGAAACGTATTTTAATTTTAATCAAAACAATGTACAGTACCAAGCACGACATGCTGATTATAAAACGAACTTGTATTCATTAAAATTTGGAGGCGATTTTAAATTGAGTGACCAATTAGTGCTTGAGGCAGCCCTTCAAACCGCTTCGTCAAACTTCAAGTTAGATTCTCCTAATACTGTGCCAGAAGCTGATCGTGGTTACCCGGTAGTTAATTTTATACAGCCCATGACTTATGGAGGCTTATCCTCAGATGGATTAAAATATTTAGCGATGGATTCCCCAAATGGAGTTGGAGGATCTTTAGATCATGTTACTCCTAATTTTCAATCAGATTTAGATCCCAGTAAAGCCTATTTAAACCAAATTATTATGTCTGGGTTAGATAAAGAAGAAACAGATTATACAGGGAATTTCGATTTCACCTATACAAAAGATGAGAAATTAGAACTTAAATTCGGAGGAAAATATGCAGGTAAATCTAGAGATTATAATAGTTACACTGCGTTAAAAATGCAAGGTGCTTTAATAGGTATACCTAATATGCCAGGCGTGGTCTTTATGTCTGATTTAGATTTACAAAGTGAACCTTTCGATGGTACCTTTTTAGAAGATATGGGAAACACTTATAGTAATGTAAATATACCACAAGTTACCAACAATCAGATAGATCAAATGTTTACAGAAGATTTTGCTTCTCAAAATGGATTAATTACATTATTAGATAAAGATGACCCTATCAATGCGCCACAATCATATACTGCTAAAGAAGAAGTAGCTTCGGGTTATATTATGGCCGATTATAAATGGACTGATAAGATTGAAATAATAGGTGGAATTAGAAATGAATCGAATTATATTAAACTTTCTGGAGCTAAAGTGGTTACAGATGAAAGCGGAAGTGCTGTAGAGTCTATTACAACTACACAACACTACAATGCATTTTTACCAATGCTGCATTTAAAATATAAGTTTTCAGACAATGCCTTGTTAAGGACAGCTTATACCCGTACATATGCTCGTCCTACATTTAGTCGATTAAATCCAGGAACTCAAATAAGTGAAATAGATTTAACAATTACTGAAGGAAACCCTGATCTAAAAGCTACGTTTTCAAATAATTTTGATGTGATGTTTGAATTTTATCCTGAAGGTTTAGGATTGTTTTCTGCAGGTGCTTATTATAAAGGTTTATCAGATTACATCTACGACGATCAGAGTCTAGTAAGCTTGAATGGTACTAATTATATTCGTACAAGACCAGATACTATAGAAAGTGCTTGGTTGTATGGAATAGAGCTGAGTATAATAAAACGTTTTGATAATTCAAATACCGTATTTAAAAACTTTGGAGTTGAACTTAATTACTCTTATATCAATTCGGAGGTGGAGATTCCAACATTTACTAACGGAGAAGAAACAGGTAGTTATAAAACAACCTTACCTGGACAGGCAAAAAACATAGGAAATGTTATTCTTTTTTACGAAAATAATAAGTTTATGGCTCGTGTTGCGGGAAACTTAAAAGGGAAATATGTAACGGAGATTAGAAGTGTTGCAGGTCCAGAACATTACCGATGGTTTGATAATAACTTTACGGTCGATTTTTCTTCGTCGTATTCCATTAGTGATAATTTAAGATTGTTTGCAGAAATCAATAATATCACTAATTCGCCAAATAGATTCTATCATGGAACTTCAGATAGACCAGAACAGGATAATTGGTCAGGAATTCGTGGTCAAATTGGACTTAGTTATAACTTAAATTAAAACCCATTAAAAATATGAATGTTTTAAACACTTGCTACTAACAGGTAGTGTCTTTACTGTATTTCCTAGTGTAGCACAGGAGGTCGTTACTCAAACTTTGACTTTAGAAAATAATAAGGTTGAAGTACAGAAAACTTTAAAAATTAATCAGATTCAGGTTTTAGGTACACATAATAGTTATGCCAAACCGGTAGACCCTAAAGTATTCGAATTAGTAAATCCTATTTTTGAAAAGGTGATGTCGCAATACAAAACGGTAATATCTGAAGAGGAGCAGGCTAAAATGAAAGAATTTCATCCACATCAAATGCCATTAAGTGAAATGCTTGCTTACAATCATCCAGATTTTAAAGCGCAATTAGATGCGGGATTACGCTCTTTAGAATTAGATGTGTATTACGATCCTACAGGAAATAGGTTTAATTCACCCGCAACTTATGAGATCTTAAAGCAAAAAGGCGTTTCGAAACTAGCTCCTTTTGATACTATAGGTTTAGACAAGCCTGGATTTAAATTAATGCATATGGCCGATATTGATTTTAGAACCCATTACCCTACTTTCGAAGGGGGACTAAAGGCTTTAAAAACATGGTCTGATAAAAATCCAACACATACACCAATTTTTATTATGGTTGAGGCTAAAGATAAAGGTTTTTCTATTTTTCCTAACTCGGCAGAAGTTTTACCCTTTACAGAACAGGCATTTGATGAGTTAGATGCTTTAGTTCTTAAAACTTTGGGTAAAGAAAAGCTTATTACTCCAGACGATGTTCGTAATAATTATAGCACTTTAGAGGCGGCTGTATTAGCTAAAAACTGGCCGCTCCTAAAAGACTCTTTAGGTAAATTTGTGTTTATGTTATTGCCTTCTGGAGGTGGTTTGGCTGCAGAAAGTGCTTATGTAAAGAATCATCCTGTTTTAGAAAATCGCGTGATGTTTGTGCAATCTGAACCAGGCCAGCCATTTGCTTCATTTTTACTACGTGATAATGCTATAGTACGTCAAGATTCTATACAAGATGAGGTAGCAAAAGGCTATTTGGTACGTACCCGATCAGATATTGAAACGTATGAGGCTAAGGTTAATGATAATTCCCGTGCTGAAGCAGCTTTTAGTAGTGGCGCACAAGTTATTTCTACCGATTTTTTTAAACCTGGAAACAGTTACAATACAGACTATTGGGTGCAATTACCTAATAAAAAACCAATGCGAGAAAATCCTATAAATTCTAAAAACAACTAAAATTATGATAAATATAAAAAAAGCAGGATACCTATTAGTATGTGCCTTAATGTTACAAGCTTGTAAAACAGAGCAAAAAGAAGCAGAGGTTACGGTAAAAATACAGGAAGAAGAACAGTCTATTGAAAATGGCAGTGTTACATTTTCAGACACGATAAAAATTAACCAAATTCAGGTTGTAGGAACCCATAATAGTTACGCAAAAGAAAGAGATAGTGTTATTATAAATTTCTTAGATCCAATGTTTAGTAAAATGATGTCTGGTTATATAGCTAAGATGCCTAAGGAACAGAGAGATAGTTATCTGGAATTTCATCCAAATTCGATGTCGTTTAAGGAAATGATTTCCTATAGTTTTCCCGATTTTCCTGCTCAGTTAGATGCAGGGATGAGATCTTTGGCTATCGATGTAGTTTATGATCCTGAAGGAGGTAAATTTAGCAAGCCAGCGGTATACGATGCTTTGAAAGCAAAAGGTGTAACGAACTTTAAACCGTTTGATTCTACAGGTTTAAATACACCTGGTTTTAAAGTGATGCACATTCCAGATATTGATTTTCTATCTCATTATAATACATTAGAGTCTGCTCTAACCGATTTAAAATTGTGGTCAGATACTAATCCTACACATACACCAATTTTTATTATGATAGAGGCCAAGGATAAAGGGATCCCTTTTTTTCTAATGGAGCAGAAGTATTACCATTTACGTCCACCGTATACGATGAGTTAGACATACAATTGGAGCTAATATTAGGACGTGACAAGATTATTACTCCAGACGATGTGCGCGGAAACTACAGTACCTTAAACGAAGCTGTGTTAGCTAAAAACTGGCCAACTCTAAAGTCCTCCCTAGGTAAATTTATCTTTTTATTATTACCTGGAGGAGCAGGATTGACTACTGAAAATGCCTATGTTAAAAACCACCCTTCTTTAAAGGGTAGAACCATGTTTGTTAGAGCCGATATTGGAGCACCTCATTCTGGTTTTTTATTATTAGATAATGCCGTTTTACGACAAGGAGACATAAAAAAAGCAGTAAGTCAGGGATATATGGTACGTACTAGGGCAGATATTGAAACTTATGAAGCAAAAGTAAATGATTTATCGCGTGCGAATGCGGCATTTTCAAGTGGCGCTCAAGTTATTTCTACAGATTATTATCAAGAAACTAATAATTACGGAACACCGTATAGGGTAAAAATACCAAATAATAAAATTCTTCAAATAAATCCTATAAATGGGAAGTAGGAAATTGGTTTTAAAAAACTAACAATGTTTAATTTTGATTTGTTTGTTAAAGAGAGTTCATATTTTATGTGAACTCTTTTTATATAATTCAAAATAATAACAGCTTAGATAAGATTTTTTGTTGACTTCAATTTTTTAGATTACCAGTCTGTGTCCAAACCAAAATTTTGTAATTTTAAAGAACAAATCAAAAATATGTGATTTAATTAAAAACTATAAAAGGACGACATGTGTTTCCACACCTCACAAACCGCAAAAGTAAAAAATATAGAAAGCAAGTTTAAAGTAAAAATTAGTGATGAAAACTTAGAGTCGTATTTCGATACTCCTCAATATCATTTAAATGGTTTTACGCATCCTAATATGTTGGTGATTCCCCAACAAAAGTCAGATGTCTTGGCTCCTGGGGTTTGGGGAATCGTACCTGACGACACCAGTAAGGACGAGATTACGAGCTATTATAAAGAGGCTGTGAAATTTGGTGGTGGATAAAAAAAAGCACGATCAGAAAGGGGGGCAGCATTTTATTTATGAAAGAAGGCATTATGGAACGGCGTTGTATCATTGCAGCGTCAGGATTTTTAGAACCACATGAATATAAAGGAAAAATACCCGTACCATATTAAAAATGAAGATGAATCGCCTTTAGCCCTTGTAGGGTTATATTCTGAAATCGGTACCTATACCGTAAATAAAGCCATATTTAGCCCTAATGAAGATAGCTATATTGCGAGTAGTATTGTCCCGTTTCATTATCCAGATTATAATACACTTTTTTGATAATTAAAATGAACATCCGTCTCGAGGCTTGTTATGAGTAAAATTCCCCTGTGGAAATTGGTAAAATTGATCTGAGTTAATTTTACGATTCTCCTTTTATAAACTGTTAAGGTTTAGGGGTCGACTTTGTTATTAATGGACAATAAGAAGGTACTCTATTAACCAGAAATTTGGCTAATAAAGGCGTATAAACGTTTGGATGTAGCTTGAGTTTAGGAACAAAGGGTGTTTAGATTAATCCGATTGAAAAATTCGAGGCCCGCCTTAATTAAGAAAATCGTTCTTAATTAAGTGTAATATTGTTGGTGTAAAAAAATATAAACTTTTGAGTGTTATCAATTCGGAGCATTAACAACCCGATACCCAACTTTCAAATCTACATTGCGTTCTCCGTGATCTTCCTGTAAGGAAATAACAACTTCACGTTCATTCGAGATAGAGAATTTAGGAATTACATAAACAATAATTGCCTTCGATTTTTTATCTATACGTTTGGGTAAATTGTATTTGTAAAGTGGTTTAAGGGATAATTTTTGCATAGATTTATGTTTGCCTTTTTTTCGGATTCTGATAGAGATTTCTAGTGTATTGACGTTATAATCTAAAGTGGAATTATTTTCAATGTCCATAACAAACAATAGAGCATCATTGTTATATACAAGATTTTTAAGTGTAAGGGATATGTCTTGTGAATGTGCCGAGCTTCGTTTAATGGTACGGGGATTCGTTAATGCATAGCTGCATAATTTATCATAATTAATTACGGTTTTTATAGGAGTTTGAGCTTTAGGTTTCATAGGTGTTTTAGGGACCTCATTTCCTATAGCTGATTCAAGATCAATAAAATAATTGAAAGTATCTAGATTCTTTTTATAAGCTAAAAGATAAGAGTACACATCTCCCGTTTCACTTATTAAAAGTAAGTTGCTATCTATACCTGGAGTTGCCTGTAGAAGCCCGAAATATTGTTGCTTTTCACGATTGTAAGTAAACACAAAATGTCCTGATCCTGTTATACCTTGCCTGATAGGATTAGGAAAAAATAAAGCAACGGTATTGTTTTCATTGGCATAAATGGTATCTAAATGTCGTACAGTTTGTGCCTCAGTGTGGTAGGGCAATAACGTAATTATAATTAAGGATAAAAGGTATTTCATGACTAATGCTTTTAAGGTTGAACTTTTAAAATGAGTTTGTAGTTGTTTACTACATGAATCTTTACGTGTTGATTATTGCGTTGAAATAGAGCTTTAATCCCGCTAACTTGCGGTACTCCTGCAATATTGATGTCTTCCACAATATCACCAATGACTTCTGTTTGTGCTTGTGCTTTAAAACTATGTTCCACATATACCCCTTCGTTGCCATCTTGGAAATCGAAAGCCTTTAGTTTTACTTTTCTATGATTGATCGTGTAGATATTTATAAGGGCACGATTGGGTTGTAAGCTCACAAAACCATAAATAGCTGTGTTTTTTGGAATAACCTGATCTTGAATTTTAATATCTTGATCTAGGCGTAAGTTTAGGCGTTGTTTAGTTCTCACAGTTTGATTACCATCCACGCGAACAATGACGAGTGAATCTGTATTTCTAGTATTAAACTGAGATATCACTTTAGGGTTTGAGGCAAAAAATAATAAATGGTCTAATCCCATATTTTTAGCTGCTATAGCACTATCTAATTTAGGTAGATCGGATATTTCTTTAATTATAGAGTCTTTTTCGGTGTTTTTATTCGTTTCATAGCGAACCTTTTGTGACACATAATCAAATTTACCTAGCTTATAAATACTATCTACAATGCGTTCCTTTTCTTCTGCGATATAATTAGGATTATAGAATCCTAAAGAATCTAGTTGTATTTCATTATAAATACTTGGTGCATTGGTTTCTCGAACCTCTTTTAGTTTGTTTATGGCATCCAATTTAGAAGTAAAAGCTTCTTGGTCGGACTCCAATTCCGGTACCAAAGTTTGTTCTAACTGATTGTCAGCAGATTCATCTTCATTCCATAGCACCCAACTATAAGCACCTATAAAAACAAGTACTAAGATAATCACAGCTCCAAAGACAATTTTATTTTTAGAAGTTTTCATACATCAGGTTTTAAGGGGTCTCATTTTCGATTTTTCGTAAACTATTCTCGAAATAATTAGTGATTAAAAGACCATGAGTGTTGTGAGGAAAATGGCGGTCGACATGGATTAAATTTCCTGAGGAAATGAGTTCGTAAGTGTCGATTATAGTTCCACGATTAATCTCAAAAACCGTGGTGGTTTTAAACTGGAAAGGATCTATATTTAAATCAATTTCAGAATGAATACTTTTTACCTTCTGGACTAGTGAATATTGAATTAGCCTATTGTAAACACCATCCGCTTTCTTTTGTCGGTATAAATTATCTACAGCACTATTTCCGAGCCATAAGGCTTTTTCTAAATGATTTTCATAATTAGTAGCATCGATATTATAAAAGTAGTTATGGAATAACTCCAAATGAGATAGGATTTCAACCTCTAAGTTCTCCTTTTGATTTAACCATTTTAAAGGGATTACAGCTCCATCCGTATTTACCGCAAAGGCATGGGTAAGTGTTTTTTTATGCATATCATAAACTAGCCAACCAGAAAATAGAGTTGTGATTAAAGTGAATATCACCACCGCCAAAACGATAAATCGATTTAGCTTTAGAATGGTGTATATATTTTTGTATGGTGTTTTCATTATGTAAAGAGTCTAAAGGTGAATGATGTGGCACGTTTATATAATTTGAATTTTAAAAACACAATAAAAAGTACACTTCCAAATTCTACAACTGGAGCGAAGATGCGGCTCCCCATATCGGTGCCAAATAGATTACTCCAAAAAGAAGTGTTGAGTTCGGTGTAAATGGCATTGATAAAGACATTTACTAAAAAGAATGCAGGCACTAGCATGTAAACGGCTGCATACAGTTTAAAGAAGTTGTAAGCCATAGACCTAAATTTTTCAAAGACAGCTAAACTCAGAATCAAGGGGAAAAATGCTTGCATAATTCCTAATAAAAAATAGCGTTCTGCTAAAAACAATGGATAGATAAACAAATCCAAAATCCAGAGTCCAAAACTGATGATAAAGGCTAGTATATTCCAGGCATATAGTGGTGTTACTAAGGCTTCATAAAGTAAAGACATAGCTTTCGTTGCAGCTTCTACCAAATTGATGTTCTCGTCTATAGGAATTTCTTGTAATTGCAGAGGAAGTAATGCAGGTGCTGTATCTCTGTATTGTGTTTCAATAGCAACTAAAATGCCATCGAATACATTAAGGATTTGTGTTGAAAAAATAACTAGTAGAACAATGATAAAGTTTTTAATGAGGTCTTGTGGTGTAAGCCCCCAAGTATATCCTTCTTTGTCTGCAACACCTTCGTTATACTTTTTAATGATATTGACTAGGAACAGTAGAATAGCCAATGTTTTCATCCCTGTTATAGTGAAAAGCGCGAAATCACTAGTTTTTATGGTTTGAAATATGGCGTCTATATACTCTAATCCTATTCCTAGTCGTATCATGGTTAACCTATTTAGTAATTTGTTTCTCGAGTATTAATTTTGTCTTGTAATTTTCTGAAAGAAATGATATCCCGATAGCGATTGGTTTTCAAATTGATGTCGGAAACCATGGCCTTAGAATCCTCTTCTTTCTCCTTTAGAATAGTGGTCCGTTCTGCATCGGTCATTTTTAAAAAATCACTAGAAAGAATCTGATCTATAAAATCTAAATCTTCTAAGGCAGTTTCGAGAATGGCATTAAATGAATCTGAAATACTTGTAATCTCTTCAGGTTTAATGTATGGAGAGTTTAAGATTTCGCGTAAATCATCCCGAACAACAAGGAATAATCTTTCATTATTTTTTGCAAGCGCTTTTACAGCTTTAAGCTGTTTTATGACGCTGTTTACTTTTACAATATTTTCCTTTTGATCTTTTAGAAATTTAACGGTTTGTAACAGTTGCGATGTTTGTTTAGCCGATTCAATAAGGGACTTTGCAAAGCTTATAAAATTGGTGTTATCATACACCGGCATCCCTTGAGCTGTGCTTTGGAGACTAAAAAATAGTATCGTTACGATGAATAAGATTTTAGTTTTCATTTTATGATGTTTTAGTGGTGAAGGACACTATGGCGTGTTCCATATTGTTATTTTCTTTATACAATTGCATAATGGTTTCGTTTTCTGGGCCATCGGTTAGGTAGGCTGCATATACTTCTTTAGGCACTTCAAGACGAAAAATATTGCTTTCACGTCCGATTTTAATAAAGATTTCGGTGTATTTCCTATTGCCTGAAAGATTGTTTTTAATAGATTTCAGTTGATTTAAATCATGGCTAGAAAGGTGCAAGCGTTTATGTAATTCATCATAGCCTTTTTCGTTATTCAAGCTATAAATCACTTGGGTGTTTTCTAGGATACTTGCAGATGTCGAGTTATTAGGCAACTGATTGATGGACTGTAAAATAATGCCAATAGCACCGTTTTGTTTCCGAATTGCTTGATAGTAAAATTCTACACTCTCTAAAACATTATCGAATTTGAGTTGCTTAGCAAATTCATCGAATAGGATAATCCCTTTCTCTGAACGATTTTTCCAAATAGTACGTTGAATGGCTGATTTTATAAGTTTCAGCATGACAGACAGAATTTCCTTATTGTTTTTTACTTCATCAAGTTCAAAAACAATGAGGCGTTTATCTTCTAATTTATAGGTCTGATCTTCGCTTACTTCAAAGAGAAAACCATATAGTCCATCTCCAACATATTCCGACATAATGTGTAGGAAATTGGTGATGTTAAAATAGTCTTCATGGATTTTTAGATCCGACAGTAAGGTGTTTTGTTGGGCGTCGATAAACCGATAAAAACCATCTAAAGAGTGACCAGAGTTGCTTTGTGAATAATAGGCACTGAGTATTTTTTTTAAAGCTACCGTTTGGGCTTTATTTTGATCAGTATCCGCTGCAGAAAGTTCTACCAAGAAATTGGAAAGATCTTCCAAACGTTCTGGAGTCAAGTCGGAAGGTGATGCAATATAAAAAGGATTGATTCCTAAATTACAACCGGTTTCATATCTTAAAATAGTATGATCTTCAGGGTATAGCTTCGCAAACTTGGTATACGAACCTCCTAAATCTATGATGACTAAGCGGACTCCTGATTCGTAATACTGACGTAAAATGTTATTTGCTAAGAACGATTTTCCTTCACCTGTAGGAGCAAAAATCGCAAAGTTTCTAGCTTTTATACGTTTCTTGTCATCATCCCAAACGTCCTTCAAAACAGGAATATTATGCTCTCGGTCGTTAAAAATAATACCTGAATCGTCCGATTTGTAATTACTCGTATTTATAAGTAAGCATAGGGCATGTTTTAAATCGGAAACATATAAATCATCGTTAGAAAAGTTCGAAGAAAAACAGAAATAACTATTTAATAAATAATGTTTTTTAGCATCGCCTTTCGGATAATAGGGCTTAATATCTAAATCTTTAAACTCGGTTTTAATTTGGGTGTTTATACGTTCTAACTCCTTAAGGCTATCATCCCAAAATATGATGTTAAAATGCCCACGAATAATCCGAGATTGATCGTCTTGATTAATACGTTTTAATGTGTCTTGAATCTTTTCAAGTATCACTTTATTCTGTGACCCAAAATTTGAACTCTTCTGGAGTTCATCAACTTTCTTATCTAAAATTTTTCGCCATTTGTGTTTATCGTCTAAATACAGGATTTGGTTTAGGATATGATTTTCATTTAAACGTAACCCTAAACCATCTATAAACCCCTGATGAAACACAAAATCGTCAGATGTGAAATGCTCATTTTTTTTACTAGTTTGTACGGCATCATCAAAGCACAACTCGCTATTAATCGCTAATACATCGAAATACTGGTTACCAATTTGAGTCTGTTTCTGATCAAGGATCATATCGGTATCCATATCCGTATTAAAACCGTTAAAATATGAGCGTGTTAACTCATGGATTTCATCGGAACACAAGGGGTTAAAAGATAGTTTTCTATTGGTATTTAACGTTGAAACGGCTTCCTTAACTGTTTTTTTAAATTGAATTAATCGCTCATCTAATCGCTGTATATCAATTGATTTTACTTTATTGAATGGATTGATGTAAGCATTGGTGTTCATAGGATTATGCTTGGGAAGTATAAAAAACAGATAACAATTGTGACTGATAAACTCTCGATCTTTAAAATGCTTATGTGTTGCTTTTTCAAGAAATGTTTCTTGTCTGAGGTTTGAAGCTTCATATTTTTGTTTCTGGTATATGTCTTGTTTTTGAACAATACAACCAGGTGGCAACGATTTAAGTGCTTGAAACCAATTGGCATGCAGCTCTTCAAAATCTTTTCTGAAAGTGAATAGATTTCAGGAAGCTCCCCTTTAAAGCACAATACGACATTTCCATTATTGGAAAACACTAGGTGGTCCTGGATATCCACTATGGGATAGTATGAAAACAAATTAATTTTTTCATGATAGACAAGGGATGGTTTTCGGTTAGAAATTAGTTTAGGAAATACGTTGTTAAGGGTGACGTGTTTAAGGTATGTAATGCCCTTTATCAGAGCGATGTATAATGCTGCATTTAAAATAAATCCACCAATGATAGCGATGAGACCGAAAGAGAAAATAATGACTAATAACGTGCCAATAACCGTCATAATCATCACCCCAAATTGAGGTAGTGGTAAGCCGTAAATCATGGCACGTTTTCTCATGTTTCTATAAATTAAATAGCGTTTCATTAGACTACAATTCCTATTAGGTAAGTAAATATTCCAACCACGGCACCGGCTATAAGCACAAAAACAAGAACTCGTGTAATTCCTTTTTTGAGATCGGCATTTTCCCCAAAAAAGTGACCTGCATTAAATAGAAATCCAATTAAAAATATTACTCCCAAAATAATGGGGAAAATGGTTCTTATGGTATTTGAGACATCATTTACAGAGTTTTCAATACCTCCAATTTGAGCGAAAGAAGGCAAAGTAAACAGCAGAAAAGCGAGAACTAAAAGCATAGATTTTTTCATAATATATTGCGTTGTAACAGTAAAGGCTGTTAGATTAATTTTTATGGAATCTATTGGATATCAGTCTAATTCATGTAAAAACATTAAAATTTAACAGGCTAATCTGTTAAATTTTAGACAATTATTAGTTAATTCTTGAATTAGATTCATTTTGTGCAAAAAATAAAATGAATTGCATTTTTAAAGGACTTAGGAATTGGGTGGGTATTCAGCTTTTATTCTTTTCAATATTTAGCTACTCACAAACAATCGAAAACAAATTACCTATAGTGATTATTGATCCTGGCCACGGAGGGACAGATTCGGGAGCTATAAGTAAGAGAGGTTTAAAAGAAAAGGATGTTGTTTTTAGAATTGCCACCGAAATGGTTCAATCTCAAAACAACACATATCATAATTTTGAAATCTATCTCACTAGAGCCGGAGATAGTTTAATTTCTTTAAAAGACAGAACCGTATTAGCGAATACACTAAAAGCAGATCTCTTTATTTCCTTGCATTGTAATCATTCCGAAAATAATAAGGCTAGTGGTCTGGAAGTATATGTGCATAATCAAAATGGAATGTATTTACGGTCATCTATAGCTACAGCTTTTTATTTGGGAAAAGGTTTATCACAAGCTCTACATTCCGAATATAGGGGTGTAAAATTTGCAAATTTTCAAGTACTAAGAGACACGAGCATGCATATGAAATCGATACTAATAGAACTCGGTTTTTTGTCGAATGAATTGGATGTTAGAATATTTTCAAAATCTAAGAATCTAGAATTTATAGCAAAAAGTTTATTACAAATCATTACTAAAATATTAGAACTATGAAATTATTTTATGTTGCACTGATTGATTTGATAAAGGAGATTATAAAAATTATTAGAAGGAGGGGGTAACGATAACGCTGTTTTTTTACTTTTAAATAGTTCGGGTTTAAGGTAAGCTTACAGGAGCTTACAAAATGCCGACAAGGATACTTAATAACCATAAGAACATTTACGGCACGAGGCCTGCCAAAACACTGGATAAAACAAATTACATAAGCTCCAATAAAAACAACGTTGTCAAGTACGTAACAAGTCTTAAATACCTCCTTAGAACCCTCTTCAAAATAAACCAATCCCCATAGTGTAGGCTACCGACCAATTGCCGGTTCAGTCAACACGACGTTCATGTTTGGCCGTGACGACCACACGAACGCTTAGATATTGTAGGCAGTATTTTTTTAATAAATTACTTCTACCTTATTTAACTCACTAACTTCTGTAAATTCCATTCCAGTAAAACCGTTTTCTGCTATTGCATTTTTTAGTTTTTCAGAAACAAAATAACCTCCTGGTGGTGCATTTACAATTCTAAACAAGTCAACTTTTGTTTTACTTAAATCTAAAGTAACATTTTTATGAAGTAACATAAGTTTATCTTTTCTCAATTTTTCTTTTACAAAAATATATTCATCATAATCTTTTACAAAAACAGACTTTTGGATACTTGAGTTATTCCAATCGCCAAGTTTTTTTGAATAAAATTCAGACTTTTTAAAATCTATGTATTTTGATTGTTTTGTGTCATTTAAAAGAAATAAATTATATTTTTTTGTTATTTCTTTCTTATTAAGCCAAGTATTTATTTTCCAATCTTGATAATTACAAATTTTAAAACCTCTAAGAAAATTTAATAATTCATCGTCAATAACTAGAAAGAATGATGGTATAGCAACAACATTAAGGTATGAAGTCTGTTTGGATTTTTTTTCAAGATTAGGTTCGGGTAATTTAAAACCAAAGTTAATTACACCCTCCCATGGGATAAAATCTTGTTGGATATCTCCTATTAGGCATTCTTCGCTTTGAGGTATTTTTCCAACCTCTTTTACATTACTACTAAATGTTAATAAATAATATTTCATCTTTTATGGATAACTAATTAAATCTGCAATTTGCCCTGAGTTTAAATTTGGGTTGTTAGTAATCAAAGTCCTTATATGACTTGCAAATCCAGAAACAAAATCATAAGCTTCATCTATGGAAGCATTTGGGTCAAGGTTATTGAGAATCTGTTGTGTTTTTGTATTATAAGCAGAGTGACCAGTCAAATGTAAACTACTAGGTCTTGGTATTCCATTTAATGCTTCATTTATATGAAATAAGTTACCTGATTTAGCTGCTTTTTGAACTACTGGATGTAATCTTTGTGCCCAAGGAATTAAATGATGTGCATGTAAAGCTGAATCAGTTATGCCTAGTACTTTTCTTAATTTGCTGCCAGCTGAACCAAAATAAACCGTTCCGTTTGCTAAAACTTTCCAAGTGAGTCTAACTTGTGGCCCTATAGTTGAAGGTATAATTTTAAAAACATACTTACCTGCTGTTGCTCCCCAACCCACAATAGGTACTGTAGCTGCAAAACTCAAAGTAGCATTTACACCATCGCCTTCTACTAGATAAAGTACGCCATTAGTTAAATCAGCGATTTCTCCAACAACAGGAATCATTCCAAAACCGTCTAAAGCAATATGTACAAAATCTTTAGAAGCTTCCCAATATACTTTAGCATCCGACCAATCTGGGTGGTTAAACTTTAAAACAGCACATTTTGTAGAAAAATAAATTTGTAATTGAATTATTCCCGGATTAGATGCGGTTGCATTGATGTCCATGAATTGATTTACAGAAGTTAAAAAGGCATTATCAAAAGGATTAGATACTTTATTTTGATTATTAGCTTCTATCACAAAATTTAAAGCATTTAAATCAGTTAAAGAATTATCCTCTCTTATAACATCAATCATTTCTAAAACAAAATTCTTAGCTTCTAAAGAACTTTGATTATCCAATATGTAATCAAAAAGAATTTGTACGGCATCAGCATTACTGTTACTATTTATCCAACCAGATTGCGCAGTAGTTAATTCTGGTTGTAAGAAATTTGTAAGGATATTTGGAACTGCTGAAGTACCATCTGGGTTGGTTGGTGTGGTAATAATTGAATCGTCTATGTCATTAGGAAATGGATTAGAAGGATTTGAACCACCTCCATTATTTGGCCCATTAGGACCACTATTTCCAGCTCCGCCTCCGCCACCTGGACCACCACCATGGTAAGTGCAAGACCTAGATTCCAAAACCCATTCCCAAACATACAGTTCTGTACCTCCAACTAAATCCCCCTGATTATTAGGAACTAAGGCAAGTGCCCAAGTCTCTGTACAGGCCCAACCACTAGAAGACCTAGATAGGTGTTCATCAAGTATTGAAGTGTCAAAATCGATTGGTGTATATTTAGTTGTTGTATTGCCGAGGAATTGTTTATTTAATTGATTGTAATCGTTGATAGAAAAACCATATTCTACAATAAACGCATCATAACCGCCATTAGTATTTGATTGCAAAACTAGGTTTTCTAAATTGTTTGCAGTTAATGAGTATCTAACAATAGGGAAATTGTATGAGTGAACACCTGTTATAGTATTTTCAACATATTTTAATGAATCTGTCTCAACTGTAAACCCTAAACCACTGTCATAAGATTGTCTAGAAAACGTTGACTTTTTTAGATTCAATTGTTTAAACTCAGTCGTTGCTACTTCATTTAACTCAAAATCTTCATAACTTAATTTTTCAATTTTATAATTTGATTGTTTTTCTAAAGTTTGTTCAATTGGTTCTTCTTCATTTTCACAGCCAAGAAATAGCAAAGGTATTATTAGTAAGTAAGCTGATTTTTTCAAGAGGTTTCGTATGTTTTTCATACATTTTCCGTTTTAGGTTAATATTTTTTTCGTTCTGCTGGGCGATATTGCCTACAACGTGTTTATTTGATTTGTTGCGTGGTTTAAGCACCTAATTTAGCAAATAAAAACCGAATAGAAATAGACTGCTCCCAAAAGCTTGGACTAATTTATAATTAATTTTTTTAATACTTATTTAGATTTCTTCAGTAGGATAAGATTCTAAATATTTTGGTCTTTCTAATATTGGATAGTTTCCTTTTCCGTAACCAGATATTGAGGCGATTGGTTGGAAGTCATATTCCAAAAAGATAGCTTGATTTTTAATTCCTTTTTGTTCAGATTGAACTTTTAGTTTTATTTCTGAAAAAGCGTTTATCAAATCAGCTTTAAATTTCGAGAGTATTTTGTTTTCATTCAAATTCAGTTTAAGTGCTTTTTGAAAAGACTCTTTTAATTCTTTATTTTCTTTAAGCTTATTTAATTCAATTGGTTCATCATCATCTAAATAGTGGTTAATTCCAATACTTAAATAATTCTGGTTAGTTTCATTAATATAATTCGTAATAATTTGTCCAATCGTAGCTCCTTTTGTGAAGGAAAGAGATTGTTCTAATAGTTTCTCTAAATCATGTAGAATCTCGTTTTTCATTAATTGGCTACAACGATGTTTGTATATGGTTTGTTGTGTGTTTCAAGCAACTAATTTAGTGAAAAATTACTGACAAAGAAAGTCCGCGAGGACTTTCGTAAGTAGGCGAAAAGCCAGCAATAAATTATATACTTTGTGTGTGCCCAGCATGGGCATCTTTTGATTTACCGAAAGGTAAATAATTAATCTATGGGGTGCAAGTCCCTTATGTGCAGAAGTAACGTTCTGGAGCATTAGTAAGTCGCAAGGGTGAAAACCGAGAGGTTTTATCTGAAGGTTATTTGCGATTGAATAAAGAGCAAATACCACTACAAAACTCGGTACTGACGAACAGAAATCGTATACAGAGGCATATTTACATGGGTAAGCAACCACATCAATGTAACGCCCTAAGATTAACAAAAGGGTAAGTATGTAGATACGGCAGGAATTGAGGGAAAGAAGATACCATTAACCTGGGGAGATCTCTACAACTACGAGTTGATCATGTAGAGAAGTCAGCAGAGGTCATAGTACTTACAGGAAACTAGCGGAGGGAATACCTTTGATGGACTCACAAGTAGGGAAGGACTGAACATAATTCTCTTCAAAATTCGCATAGGAGCACTAGTTGTAGCCTATGCATAAACTAGAAGATAGTGCCAAGGGTGAAAAGAGCTTTGGTGTGATGATTTACGAACTGCCGTATACGAGACCCGTACGTACGGTGATGTGAGGGGTGTACTCCGTCATTTGATTCCGGAGCCATCCACTCGATTAGGCAACGTTTTTCTATCTTTTATTCCACAATTCATTTCCAAGATAAAGTCGTTTGGTCAGTAATTCTTCATATATATTGTTTACAATATCACCATTCAAGAAAATTAAATAGCCATTTTTTGATTTAGGAAACCATATTGCTAAAGTGCTTACTCCTGGGTCTTTGCCTGTATGTAATAATGCAAATTCATCATTGCTGAAGTTAGTTAAGATTTCCCAACCTAATCCGAAGAAATCATTTTCTTTAAGCGTTACCTGATGTTGTATCATTTCTTGATATAGCTTTTTAGAAAGTTCAGCCCCGTTTATGATGTATTCTAAAAACTTACCATAATCTTCCACCGTAGTTAATAGATTTGCAGCAGCATTGGCTTCATAGTATTTTACAGTTTTTATTTTTTCTCCGTTCTCGTTGAAGTTTTGAGCATATCGTGTTTCGTCCATTCCCGAATCCCACCAGAAGCGGGTGTCTGTCATTTCAAGAGGGGTAAACAAGAGTTCTTTGGCAAGCTCTTCAATACTTTTACCCAGTTTGTTTTCAATGGCTTTTCTTAGATATTCAAAACCTTCACCCGAATATTGATATTTTGTTCCGGGGTCAAACTGAAAAGTCAGTTTATTTGAATCAGTCATATAACCCCAATTTGGAAAACCTGTTTGGTGCGTTAAAATGATTTTTGGGGTCAATTCCTTGTATCTTTTATCATTTTTAATATCAGGGTCAATCCAATATTTATATAAAGGTTCCTCTAAATCCAGTAGTCCTTTGTCAATCAGTTTTAATGTGGTCAATGCAAAAATAGGTTTTGTCAAAGATGCTACTTTGAAGATAGCATTATAAGGTGCAGTTGTTTGTTTATCCAATGTTCCGTAAACTTCAACTTTAGTCAATTTCCCGTTTTCAATTATTCCAATTCCCAATGCAGGAACGTTGTTATCTTTCAATAATTTTTCAATATCATTTTTAGGGCTTCCAACTACAGGGTCTTGATGGTCGTAACTCAGCACTTCGCTCAATTTCCAAATCTCATTTTTCAAAATCCAAATATGCGTGAATTTTGCCGTGCTGGTCCATACATCTTCTTTGCCATTTTCCCTTAAATAGAAATGATGGACACCTTTCTGTATGGCACCATATATTTTTCCATTGTTATAGAGGGGAAATACGTCCAAACTATTTGTATCTACTTTGCGGATTGGCTTTTGTTCTGAATTAGAACAGATGTATTTTTGCGTATTTTCGAAGAAGGCATTTTTATCTTGGAATCCACTTTGGTCGTGGTAAAATTTTAAATCTTTGGCTATGTGACTTTCTAAATAATCCAAATCACATTTGTTAAACCCACGTTCAAAGAAAATGCTGTCTTGCTTTTTGAGTTCGATAAATAAATCTGAATTTTTATCTGTTTGTGCAATGGCGCTAAAAATAGATAAAGCAAGAAAAGCTACGCTAAAGAAAATTTGTTTTGTCATACTAATAATTATTTTTCTGCAAAAATGCGATTCCTGATGATTTTCATCATAAAAATCTCCCCGCCAATAACCTGACAATATACCGCCATCTTCACGAAAGGCTCATATGAGACTGAAATTCAGACGGAAAAACAGTTCGCCTTTTTTGTCAATCTCTGCTGCATTTCTGAGGATTATGAATATGTTTGACAATACCAAAAAAATCATAACAACTAGACTAAACTTATTTCCAAGCGAAAACCAATTTTTCATAAAGGAGCTTAGCATAAAAATAATAACAGCAAAGATTAGCCATAAAATTTGAATGGAAACAATTTGCTTTGCCAATGGATTAAATTGCTTTTTGGCAGACATTATAACAAGTGGAATAATAATATTTGCAGGTGGGATTATAGTGAAAGGCAATGAAGAAAGGTTGATAATCTTTATTAAGGTGGACTTAATTTCAATTTGGGCTTCTTCTTTTTCAAGCAATTCATTTTCTTTTATTCCTAAGGTCTT
Source organism: Formosa haliotis (assembly GCF_001685485.1). Taxonomy (NCBI): domain Bacteria; kingdom Pseudomonadati; phylum Bacteroidota; class Flavobacteriia; order Flavobacteriales; family Flavobacteriaceae; genus Formosa; species Formosa haliotis. The sequence goes on from NZ_BDEL01000001.1 coordinate 3,889,323, forward strand.
CGCTAATATTTTAAGTGTTTGTCCTTTTGGTTCATTCCCCGACTCAATACGTTGTATGGTTCTTATAGAAATCCCTGATTTATCAGAAAGTTCTTCCTGTGTCAAGTTAAGTTTTTCTCTGTTCTTTTTCAGTTTTGACATTCGAAGTTGTTTTTCTTAAATGTTGCCTAACGTGTTTGTATATGGTTTGTTGCGTGGTTAAGCACGTAATTTAGCAAATAAAAACCGAATAGAAAATCCGCTAGGATTTTCGTAAGTAGGCTAGAACTAGCAATAAATTATATACGGTGTGTGTGCCCAGCATGGGCATCTTTTGATTTACCGAAAGGTAAATAATTAATCTATAGGGTGCAAGTCCCTTATGCGCAGGAGTAACGTCTTGAAGCATTAGTAAGTCGCAAGGGTGAAAACCGTGAGGTTTTATCTGAAGGAAGCGGAACTACAAAACTCGGTACTGACGAACAGAAATCGTATACAGAGGCATATTTACTTGGGTAAGCAACCACATCATTGTAACGTCCTAAGATTAACAAAAGGGTAAGTATGTAGATACGGCAGAAATTGAGGGAAAGAAGATGCCATTACCAGGGGAGATCTCTACAACTACGAGTTGGTTATGTAGAGAAGTCAGCAGAGGTCATAGTACTTACAGGAAACGAGCGGAGGGAATACCTTTGATGGACTCACAAGTAGGGAAGGACTGAACGTAATTCTCTTCAAAATTCGCATAGGAGCACTAGTTGTAGCCTATGCTTAAACTAGAAGATAGTGCCAAGGGTGAAAAGAGCTTTGGTGTGATGATTTACGAACCGCCGTATACGAGACCCGTACGTACGGTGGTGTGAGGGGTGTACTCCGTCATTTGATGGCGGAGCCATCCACTCGATTGCCAGTAGTTATTCTTTCATTATTTCAATTACTCCACTAGATTCTCTTTCCCAAACTAATTCATCATTATACCAAACTTTTGATAGTAAAAAATAATTCTGACTTGATTTAGAATGGGTTTTAATAGTATCAGTGTCGGTTTCTGAAAATTTCAAATAAGCTATGTTTTCCACAACTTCATATTCTGAAGTCTCATCAATGATATTTGATGAGGATGGATTTGTAAAAACTTTTAGTAATTTATCCGAAGTTAATTCTATACTGCCCATATTATAACCGTTTTCAATAGTTACTTCTACAGGGCCATTGTCAATTAGGTAATAAAGTTGGATGTCATTGATGTCAATTGAATTTTCTGTATTAGTATCAAGAAGATTTTGTCCATCTGAATTTTTAAGACTTAAATATATTTGGTTTTCTAAGTTAAATCCATTCATATCTTCATCATCTTGACTACAAGCTGCAAGAGCTGTAAATGCTAAAATCATTAATATTGCTTTCATAATAAAAGTATTTTAAGGGTGAATATTTATAATCATTTTGTATCCTGTCGAAAAATTAGCCCAACCTACATTAGGAGTGCCATGAAAAAACCAATTATTGTCTGTGTTGAAACTGTCATTCCATCCCCAATTCATATGTAAATAAAAGTCACTATATGTGTAGGTTTCGTATTCATAGTATGTCCCCGGATTATGAATTGTGGTGTATGTCATTCTTCTATATCCATCACATACCCAAGCGTGACCACCACCAGAAGGGTCTTGACCTCTTAATTTTACTGGTTGATTCCACATTGCCAATTGCTGAACAATTGTATTTGTATTAAAGTTTGTATAGTTTGCAGAACTGGAATAACCAAACGTATTTACAAGAGCATTGCGAGCATCGGAAGTGTAAGCACCAGATTCATCACAATCATATTGCATATTAACAGATTGTCCCGCATCTTCCATTAATCCTGCTACTTCATGAGTGGAATTGTTTAGAATAGCATTCCATGCTATTTGATTGGGCATTACTGCTAATAACCGTGCATAATTTTTAAATTTGTTCATAATTTTAATTTTTAAGGTTTGATTTAATTATGGCTAACGGCAGTCTGTCTAATAACCGACTGCAATTATATATATTTCTACTAAAATACAGTTTTTTCTATTAGACGGGAGCTAAGATTCTATATTTTGAATTTTGTTTGTAGGGTTCTTCAAAACTTGTTAGAATAGCTGTAAAAAGCATAATTAAAGACCTGTGAGCTTGAACACGAGGTGTATTGGTTTTTCTAATGATATTCCAAATTCTTTTTAAGTTATAGGCAATAAACATAAACCCTACATCTGCACTAGCGCGTTGCATCGTTTTTTTAGTTATGATATGATCAAAACTCCACTGGCGTTTTATGGTTCCGTAAGGATGCTCTACAATGGCTTGGCGTTTTTTATAAGCATCAGGATTTTGCAATACACTCTTTGCGTTGGCTTCAATATATTTATGGAATTCACTGCGTTGTACTACTTTTCCATTTGCTTTAGACGTGGTACATAATGCTCTTGCGGGGCAAGCTTTACATTTGTTTGTTTTGTATTGTTTGAAACGATAATTACGCCCTTTATAAGTGCTGCCATTACTTTTAAGTATGTTTCCTTGTGGGCAAGTATAGGTGTCGTGTTCTTTATTATATTTAAAATGTTCTGAGTTATAGTTAGGATCTGGAGCTTGCGATGCTCTTCCTATTCCAGGGATAGCAACAAGGGTTTTAATACCTAGTTTATTAGCAGTTTTAAATTCACTTCCTGTATGATATCCTTTGTCATAGAGCGCCGTAAAGGTGTTCGTTCCTAAAATAGTTTTAGCTCTTTGTAACATCTGTCCCATAGCCTTGGAGTCGTTTTTATTGGTAACCAAGTAGTCGAACGGAATATTATGATCTGCGTCTACAGTAGATTGTACACAGTAAGCAACTTCAGTAATATTGTTACGCACAATTAAATGCTTGCTATCGGGATCAGAGGTAGAAATTTGTGGTTCTCCCGAAGCCTTCAACTGTGCATTTAGTTTTTCGTATTCTTTTCTGCGACCTTGATGCTTATCAATATCTTTCTTAATTTCCTCTTTTTCATTTTCACTATCACTTTGTTCAAGAGCTTTGTTGTATTGTTCTAATTTATTGTCAATATAATCTATGTGACGCTGTATTTTCTTCTTATTAAAATTGTTTTTCTTACTATTCTGAGCTCTAAACTTAGTACTGTCTCCAGCAATAAGTGTAGCGCCTATAAGCCCAAAATTACGTGCCATTTGCACGGTAGCAAAGAACACTTTTTTAATAGCCTTTGCATTATCTTTTCTGAAATTGCTGATGGTGTTGTGATCTGGAGCTAACGATTCAAGCAGCCACATGACTTCAATGTTTCGTTTACATTCCTTTTCTAATTGTCTTGAAGAACGAATACGGTTCATGTATCCGTAGATGTAAAGTTTGAGAAGAACAGCTGGGTTATAGGCTGGAGGACCGTTTTCGGTAAAGTCTGAACGGAATCCTAGTTCTGCAAGGTTAAGTGAATTTACAAATTGATCTATAGACCTTACGCTGTTCTCATATTCTATAGAATCTTCAAGAGAAACAGGAAAAAGGCAGGTCTGTTTTCGGTCTTTTCCAGGTATGAATTTCATAACTAAAAGATACAAAAATCACCTGGAAATTACTTGAGAACTTCTAAAAAATGTAACTAAAAAAGCAATAGTTATTAGACAGTCTGACGGTTTTGTGTAAGCGTCAGTAACGGGAAAATGCGCGAGTATTTTCCGCTGACGCAACCAAGATAGCAAAAAGGCGAGAATTTTCGGTAGAAAATTCCGCCGTTATTGCGCTTACACGTTGTGTGTGCCCAGCATGGGCATCTTTTGATTTACCGAAAGGTAAATAATTAATCTATAGGGTGCAAGTCCCTTATGCGCAGGAGTAACGTCTTGAAGCATTAGTAAGTCGCAAGGGTGAAAACCGTGAGGTTTTATCTGAAGGAAGCGGAACTACAAAACTCGGTACTGACGAACAGAAATCGTATACAGAGGCATATTTACTTGGGTAAGCAACCACATCATTGTAACGTCCTAAGATTAACAAAAGGGTAAGTATGTAGATACGGCAGGAATTGAGGGAAAGAAGATGCCATTACCTGGGGAGATCTCTACAACTACGAGTTGATCATGTAGAGAAGTCAGCAGAGGTCATAGTACTTACAGGAAACGAGCGGAGGGAATACCTTTGATGGACTCACAAGTAGGGAAGGACTGAACATAATTCTCTTCAAAATTCGCATAGGAGCACTAGTTGTAGCCTATGCTTAAACTAGAAGATAGTGCCAAGGGTGAAAAGAGCTTTGGTGTGATGATTTACGAACCGCCGTATACGAGACCCGTACGTACGGTGGTGTGAGGGGTGTACTCCGTCATTTGATGGCGGAGCCATCCACTCGATTGTGCAAAGTTTTTTTTAATTCAGTCGAGATTCTAATTCTTTTCTAACCTCCTCTGCTGTTGGATCTTTAGCTAAAATAACTCCCTTTTCGTCAATTAGGAATATTCCGCCTCCTCCGCCATCTACATTATATTTTTGCCATATATTATTTTGTTTATCCAGTTCCACCAAGTTTTGCCAAGGCCATTTTTCTTTTTCAAGAAATCTGACCAATCTGTCAGTATTTTTTCTTTCGCCTGCAACTCCTATTATTGTAAAGCCTTTGTCTTTAAACTCATCATATAGAGGAATCATCGTTCTGCTTTTAGCTATACAAGGCCCACACCAAGTTGCCCACAAATCTAATAATGCTATTTTCCCATCAATTTTATCGGAAAGTTTGATTTCATTTCCATTTAAGTCAGGTGCAGAAAAATCCGTATATTTTTTTCCGACTTTAATGTTTTCTATTGCATTTGTTAAGTTTGAAGCCAATTTATTGTAAGGATGATTAGGGTTTGCTACTGAAAGTATTCGAAGATTATTTTTAGCCAAATTAATATCCATATTCTCTTTGTCGTACATAAGGTCTTTTATAAAAAATGAATATGATACAATAGAAGGATTGTTTTCTATGTATTCTTGCTGAAACTTTTTTTGCTCTTCGTAAATTGGTTTTAATTTGTTTACTATTATTTCTGCTTTTGGACTTAAATGTTGATTGGCTTCTTTTAAATCCCCAAGTTTTTCATAGATAATAATTTTTTCATCGTGACTTTTGGTTTTTCTTAATTCTGCATAAAGTAATTTTGCCTTATCACTATTATATTGGTCATTTTCAAATAATAAACTTATACTATCTTGTAATGGTTTTATTCTTGAGTTGAATTTATTGTCATAATTTTCTTTATATTTTTTAAATTCAGAATTTAGTTTGCCACCAATAACTTGATTTTTGTCAAACTCTTCTTCAGAGTAAATAGTTAAATCAATTTTTTCATTGTTCAAAAATAAAGGCATATATCTACCTCCTTGATTTTTTGCTTCTCCCAAGAACAATTCAACAGATTCAGGGAAATCTAATTTTGTTTTATAATGAAATTTTCCATCTGTAACGGGTATTTCAATTATAGAATCAGAGTCAAAATATTGACCTGCTTTAACTAAGAGAATTGACTCGGTATCTGTTCCAACTGTTTTTCCGTTAATTTCAAGAAACTGGTCTTTTTCAGACGAACAATTGAAGAAAAATACAATTGTTAAAAGTGGGATAAGTTTTGTAATAAATTTCATTAAAGATTTCTGTTTTAAATTTTGCACAACGGCAGTCTGTCTAATAACCTACTGCAATTTTATATATTTCTACTAAAATACAGTTTTTTCTATTAGTTGGCAGCTAAGATTCTATATTTTGAATTTTGTTTGTAAGCTTCTTCAAAACCTGTTAGAATAGCTTTAATAAGCCTAATTAAAGACCATTGATCTTGAACAAGAGGTGTATTGGTTTTTCTAATGATATTCCAAATTCTTTTTAAGTTATATGCAATAAACATAAACCCTACATCTGCACTAGCGCGTTGCATCGTTTTTTTAGTCATGATATGATCAAAACTCCACTGACGTTTTATGGTTCCGTAAGGATGCTCTACAATGGCTTGGCGTTTTTTATAAGCATCAGGATTTTGCAATACGCTCTTTGCGTTGGCTTCAATATATTTATGGAATTCACTGCGTTGTACTACTTTTCCATTTGCTTTAGACGTTGTGCATAATGCTCTTGCGGGGCAAGCTTTACATTTGTTTGTTTTGTATTGTTTGAAACGATAATTACGCCCTTTATAAGTGCTGCCATTACTTTTAAGTATGTTTCCTTGTGGGCAAGTATAGGTGTCGTGTTCTTTATTATATTTAAAATGTTCTGAGTTATAGTTAGGATCTGGAGCTTGCGATGCTCTTCCTATTCCAGGGATAGCAACAAGGGTTTTAATACCTAGTTTATTTGCAGTTTTAAATTCACTTCCCGTATGATATCCTTTGTCATAGAGCGCCGTAAAGGTGTTCGTTCCTAAAATAGTTTTAGCTCTTTGTAACATCTGTCCCATAGCCTTGGAGTCGTTTTTATTGGTAACCAAGTAGTCGAACGGAATATTATGATCTGCGTCTACAGTAGATTGTACACAGTAAGCAACTTCAGTAATATTGTTACGCACAATTAAATGCTTGCTATCGGGATCAGAGGTAGAAATTTGTGGTTCTCCCGAAGCCTTCAACTGTGCATTTAGTTTTTCGTATTCTTTTCTGCGATCTTGATGCTTATCAATATCTTTCTTAATTTCCTCTTTTTCATTTTCACTATCACTTTGTTCAAGAGCTTTGTTGTATTGTTCTAATTTATTGTCAATATAATCTATGTGACGCTGTATTTTCTTCTTATTAAAATTGTTTTTCTTACTATTCTGAGCTCTAAACTTAGTACTGTCTCCAGCTATAAGAGTAGCGCCTATTAGCCCAAAATTACGTGCCATTTGCACGGTAGCAAAGAACACTTTTTTAATAGCCTTTGCATTATCTTTTCTGAAATTGCTGATGGTGTTGTGATCTGGAGCTAACGATTCAAGCAGCCACATGACTTCAATGTTTCGTTTACATTCCTTTTCTAATTGTCTTGAAGAACGAATACGGTTCATGTATCCGTAGATGTAAAGTTTGAGAAGAACAGCTGGGTTATAGGCTGGAGGACCGTTTTCGGTAAAGTCTGAACGGAATCCTAGTTCTGCAAGGTTAAGTGAATTTACAAATTGATCTATAGACCTTACGCTGTTCTCATATTCTATAGAATCATCAAGAGAAACAGGAAAAAGGCAGGTCTGTTTTCGGTCTTTTCCAGGTATGAATTTCATAACTAAAAGATACAAAAATCACCTGGAAATTACTTGAGAACTTCTAAAAAATGTAACTAAAAAAAAGCAATAGTTATTAGACAGTCTGACGGTTTTGTGTATGGCTCGTTGCGGGAAATCAGCTATGATTTTCCGCCGTAACCGAAAGATAGCAAATTCCAATGAATTCCGATTAAGAATTCAGCCGCAATGAGCTATACACGGTGTGTGTGCCCAGCATGGGTATCTTTTGATTTACCGAAAGGTAAATAATTAATCTATAGGGTGCAAGTCCCTTATGCGCAGGAGTAACGTCTTGAAGCATTAGTAAGTCGCAAGGGTGAAAACCGTGAGGTTTTATCTGAAGGAAGCGGAACTACAAAACTCGGTACTGACGAACAGAAACCGTATACAGAGGCATATTTACTCGGGTAAGCAACCACATCATTGTAACGCCCTAAGATTAACAAAAGGGTAAGTATGTAGATACGGCAGGAATTGAGGGAAAGAAGATGCCATTACCTGGGGAGATCTCTACAACTACGAGTTGGTTATGTAGAGAAGTCAGCAGAGGTCATAGTACTTACAGGAAACGAGCGGAGGGAATACCTTTGATGGACTCACAAGTAGGGAAGGACTGAACGTAATTCTCTTCAAAATTCGCATAGGAGCACTAGTTGTAGCCTATGCTTAAACTAGAAGATAGTGCCAAGGGTGAAAAGAGCTTTGGTGTGATGATTTACGAACCGCCGTATACGAGACCCGTACGTACGGTGGTGTGAGGGGTGTACTCCGTCATTTGATGGCGGAGCCATCCACTCGATTGCCCACAGTATTTTTATTTTTTTATAAAACTCAACGCTTCGCAAGAATCGGGATCGCCAAGAATAATTAAAATCACAGGCTTATTATCTTGTTCATATAGTTTCCAGGAAGTGCTAATATTTTCTAACTGTGGCTCTATTTTATTATACTCAATAGTAACGTTCAGTTCGTAATTATCTTTGTCAGAATATGCTTTCCATTTTCCAGTTATGTTCTGTAAAGATTTTTCATTTTGTTTATAATCGGCATTAAAAACATCTAATACTCCAACAGGAACATTTTTTAATTCAAAAGTGTTGTTTTGTTTTAAGATTAATTCTGCTGGTCCAACAGAATTAGGTGGTCTGATATTTAATTTATAATCGCCAATCAATTGTTCATCGGTTGGAAGCTTTTCAAGTTGTTCCAAATCCGAATAATATGGACACGGAATAAATCCGCAGTATGATAAAACCACAGAAAATAATATTAATAAAATCCATTTAATATTTGATAGCGATTTCCTTTTCATATTGTGGGCAACGGCAGTCTGTCTAATAACCGACTGCAATTATATATATTTCTACTAAAATACAGTTTTTTCTATTAGACGGGAGCTAAGATTCTATATTTTGAATTTTGTTTGTAGGGTTCTTCAAAACTTGTTAGAATAGCTGTAAAAAGCATAATTAAAGACCTGTGAGCTTGAACACGAGGTGTATTGGTTTTTCTAATGATATTCCAAATTCTTTTTAAGTTATAGGCAATAAACATAAACCCTACATCTGCACTAGCGCGTTGCATCGTTTTTTTAGTTATGATATGATCAAAACTCCACTGGCGTTTTATGGTTCCGTAAGGATGCTCTACAATGGCTTGGCGTTTTTTATAAGCATCAGGATTTTGCAATACACTCTTTGCGTTGGCTTCAATATATTTATGGAATTCACTGCGTTGTACTACTTTTCCATTTGCTTTAGACGTGGTACATAATGCTCTTGCGGGGCAAGCTTTACATTTGTTTGTTTTGTATTGTTTGAAACGATAATTACGCCCTTTATAAGTGCTGCCATTACTTTTAAGTATGTTTCCTTGTGGGCAAGTATAGGTGTCGTGTTCTTTATTATATTTAAAATGTTCTGAGTTATAGTTAGGATCTGGAGCTTGCGATGCTCTTCCTATTCCAGGGATAGCAACAAGGGTTTTAATACCTAGTTTATTAGCAGTTTTAAATTCACTTCCTGTATGATATCCTTTGTCATAGAGCGCCGTAAAGGTGTTCGTTCCTAAAATAGTTTTAGCTCTTTGTAACATCTGTCCCATAGCCTTGGAGTCGTTTTTATTGGTAACCAAGTAGTCGAACGGAATATTATGATCTGCGTCTACAGTAGATTGTACATAGTAAGCAACTTCAGTAATATTGTTACGCACAATTAAATGCTTGCTATCGGGATCAGAGGTAGAAATTTGTGGTTCTCCCGAAGCCTTCAACTGTGCATTTAGTTTTTCGTATTCTTTTCTGCGACCTTGATGCTTATCAATATCTTTCTTAATTTCCTCTTTTTCATTTTCACTATCACTTTGTTCAAGAGCTTTGTTGTATTGTTCTAATTTATTGTCAATATAATCTATGTGACGCTGTATTTTCTTCTTATTAAAATTGTTTTTCTTACTATTCTGAGCTCTAAACTTAGTACTGTCTCCAGCAATAAGTGTAGCGCCTATAAGCCCAAAATTACGTGCCATTTGCACGGTAGCAAAGAACACTTTTTTAATAGCCTTTGCATTATCTTTTCTGAAATTGCTGATGGTGTTGTGATCTGGAGCTAACGATTCAAGCAGCCACATGACTTCAATGTTTCGTTTACATTCCTTTTCTAATTGTCTTGAAGAACGAATACGGTTCATGTATCCGTAGATGTAAAGTTTGAGAAGAACAGCTGGGTTATAGGCTGGAGGACCGTTTTCGGTAAAGTCTGAACGGAATCCTAGTTCTGCAAGGTTAAGTGAATTTACAAATTGATCTATAGACCTTACGCTGTTCTCATATTCTATAGAATCTTCAAGAGAAACAGGAAAAAGGCAGGTCTGTTTTCGGTCTTTTCCAGGTATGAATTTCATAACTAAAAGATACAAAAATCACCTGGAAATTACTTGAGAACTTCTAAAAAATGTAACTAAAAAAGCAATAGTTATTAGACAGTCTGACGGTCTTGTGTATGGCTCGTTGCGGGAAATCAGCTATGATTTTCCGCCGTAACCGAAAGATAGCAAATTGCAATGAATTCCGATTAGGAATTCAGCCGCAATGAGCTATACACGTTGTGTGTGCCCAGCATGGGTATCTTTTGATTTACCGAAAGGTAAATAATTAATCTATAGGGTGCAAGTCCCTTATGCGCAGGAGTAACGTCTTGAAGCATTAGTAAGTCGCAAGGGTGAAAACCGTGAGGTTTTATTTGAAGGAAGCGGAACTACAAAACTCGGTACTGACGAACAGAAACCGTATACAGAGGCATATTTACTCGGGTAAGCAACCACATCATTGTAACGCCCTAAGATTAACAAAAGGGTAAGTATGTAGATACGGCAGGAATTGAGGGAAAGAAGATGCCATTACCTGGGGAGATCTCTACAACTACGAGTTGGTTATGTAGAGAAGTCAGCAGAGGTCATAGTACTTACAGGAAACGAGCGGAGGGAATACCTTTGATGGACTCACAAGTAGGGAAGGACTGAACGTAATTCTCTTCAAAATTCGCATAGGAGCACTAGTTGTAGCCTATGCTTAAACTAGAAGATAGTGCCAAGGGTGAAAAGAGCTTTGGTGTGATGATTTACGAACCGCCGTATACGAGACCCGTACGTACGGTGGTGTGAGGGGTGTACTCCGTCATTTGATGGCGGAGCCATCCACTCGATTGTGGGTAGTTTTTAATAGTCTTCAAAATCGTCATCATTGATGTTAAATTCAAGTTCCGTTAATTCTGTACTGTTAGTTGCTGGCATATCTAAAACCACACGTTGTGCTTGTCCATCGTCTGTTATTCTTGTTAATTCTATTTGCCAATTTGAATTTTTGTCAATATAGTAAATTCGACTAATTTCAACTCCAGTTTCAGTCAGATTGTCTATCACTCGACTGTATGGTTCACGGATTCTGATAGGTAAAAACTGAACATCAGAATTCAGAGTGAATTTTAGATTAACTGGGAAAAAATACAAAACCTCAAAATTTAGTTCTTTATCTTCTCCTAAATCTTCTAATTCTATACGAAACCCTTGATTTAATAGTCCAAAAACATTCTCATCAGTTAAGCCAAAGTAATTATCATAATCATGGTCTACTTCCAATTCGTAAATGTCTCCTTGACCACTTGTTGTAAAAGTAAAGTCAAAATATCCATCAGAATCTGTTGTTGTTGAGTCGACATATTGGATGAAATCAACATTTGGCGCTGAACCAAAGCCTGGTATTAAATTAGATTCTCCGATTCTTAATTTGTGATTGTCTAATGGTATTTGATTTTCACTATCATACATCCGACCAAAAACTCTCGTTTCGATACCACTTGGTTCAAATGTATCTTCACAAGATGTGAACAACAACATCAATAATAATAGTAATAAGTAGTCAAATTTTGTTTTCATAGGATAGCTTTTTCTTATTAGATGCTAATTGTCTTGAATGGTTGCGTTAAATTACCCACAACGATGGCGAATATGAAAAGTAGCAGGATCTACAAACTAACTTTTCGTATCGTCACAGGTTTTAAATTTATAAATTATATTTCGTTTTTGCTCTTAACTGCTATTTTTTATATGCGCTGTTGTGTTTAGTATTTTTTATTTTCCAGTCTTTTATAGCTTTCTAAATTCTTTTTTTTACACCTGGATCTTTAATCTTCTCTCTTCCACTAAATACGGTGTATGGAGGACGCTACATAAGGTGACCAGCACCCAAACTTGATTTTCTTTTAAGATTGGTTATATAAAGCTTTATATGACTTGTCTTAAAATAAAACTTGCTTCGATTCCGTTGCAGTTTAAAAATTTATAAAAATCTTAAGCTATTGATATGGTCGACTATAAACATCTTGTTATCAGATCGTTGGCAGTGTTAAATAACACCAAAAACTTGACTTTCTCATTTTTTTTCAATAACTTAAAACAAACTGTTTAACGTTGCAAACGTTTTGAGAGCGCGCTCTCAACGATTTCTAGCGCACAGTTTGCGATTTGAAATTCTCCTTAACTCGTTTTTAAATCAACTGATTTTTATAAATAAAAAAAAAACCTCGAAGCAAGCCGCAAAGTTTGGGGGATGACCGAAAGTCATTCATATTAAACGCAACGTTTATGTATAAGAATAGTGCGGTTTTGTATGCGTGGATTTTCCGAAGGAAAATCAGAAGCTAGCAAAACTGTACTAACCTTTGATTAAGTACTAACTACCGCATTATTTTTATACGGTGTTAGCTTTAGTTATTTTTATATTCAAAGTCAAGTTCAAACCATTGATTTATTGAGTCAATCTCCTTTATTATGAATTTCAATTCTCCTTTTTCAAGTGGTGTTTCTCCGACATAATCAATAGGTTGAATATAATATTTTCTGTTTTTTGTATCATAAAATCTTACGAATCCGTAATGATATGCAGATTTTACATTTGTCCATTCCGTTTGAGAATGTTTTTCGAGTTTATCATATGTTAGAGACGTATCGGGTAATCCAACTGTTATGTTTCTTAATTCAAATTCTGTTGAGTTATAAAGACTAAATTTTAATTCCTTTTTTGTTTCGCTTTTTTCGACTTTAATTTCAACTTTTTCGTTCTGATTTTTTAATTCCTTTTTACAATTATAAAAAGAAAGTCCTAAAATCAATATGAAGAGTGTTTTTTTCATAATTAAAGCTAACGGTCTCGTATAACCGTCAGTTACGGGTTAATATGTGTTAATTTTCGGTTTAGCACTGACGTTAGCAATTCCGAGTGGATTCGGACGTAGTCGAATCCGCCGTAATTGCGGTTATACATTGTTGCCAACCGTTTTTTATTATTCAGATTATTATTTTTTAAACTCAAAATATTATGTCAAAATTCAAACAAATTAAAACTCCAGAAATATTATTTATTGACGATTCCGATGTTCAATATAATTTCCGTAAGCTATTACAAAATCTGAATCGTTATCGGAAAGTTCGATTTTATTCAATTCGGATTGGTCTTTTAGCTTTATTTTTTCTCGGAATTTATGGAATCCTGCAACTGATTTAGGCGACATAGAGTCCGCAAACACGTCAAAATATTTATCTAAATCCGTTTGATAATTTATAAAACCAATATTCACATTTTTTAAATCCCAACTTATGTTAAACGCAACAACATATTTTCCAGTCGAAAACATTCCAGAAGGTAATTCAGTCGTTTTTGGTGTTTCGCTCAATATTTTTTCAAAAGTCAGTCCGTGTACTGCTAAAATATATTCAGCTTTTTTTAAGTCAGTCGTAAAACCTCCTAAATCATATTTTTCTAATTTATCTACGAATAATGTCATTTACGATGTGTTTTGTCAAATGGTTGGCAACGATGGCGAATATGAAAAGTAGCAGGATCTACAAACTAACTTTTCGTATCGTCACAGGTTTTAAATTTATAAATTATATTTCGTTTTTGCTCTTAACTGCTATTTTTTATATGCGCTGTTGTGTTTAGTATTTTTTATTTTCCAGTCTTTTATAGCTTTCTAAATTCTTTTTTTTATACCTGGATCTTTAATCTTCTCTCTTCCTCTAAATACGGTGTATGGAGGACGCTACATAAGGTGACCAGCACCCAAACTTGATTTTCTTTTAAGATTGGTTATATAAAGCTTTATATGACTTGTCTTAAAATAAAACTTGCTTCGATTCCGGTGCAGTTTAAAAATTTATAAAAATCTTAAGCTATTGATATGGTCGACTGTAAACATCTTGTTATCAGATCGTTGGCAGTGTTAAATAACACCAAAAACTTGACTTTCTCATTTTTTTTCAATAACTTAAAACAAACTGTTTAACGTTGCAAACGTTTTGAGAGCGCGCTCTCAACGATTTCTAGCGCACAGTTTGCGATTTGAAATTCTCCTTAACTCGTTTTTAAATCAACTGATTTTTATAAATAAAAAAAAAACCTCGAAGCAAGCCGCAAAGTTTGGGGGATGACCGAAAGTCATTCATATTAAACGCAACGTTTATGTATATGGAAAGTTGCGTGTTTGTGTGCGAGGATTTTCCGAAGGAAAATCAGACGTAGCAAACGTGCAACGACCTTTGTTTTAGTACAACACCAGCAATTTTTTATATACGGTGTTACCATACGTTTTTTATTCCGTTTTTTTTAATTTAGACGTTTTCACAACAATTGTGTTTCCCCAAATATCTCCTAATCGTTGATTTTTATCTGTATTTTTTATTGTTATAATTCCGATTAGTCCAAAAAAGAACATATCAATTGGGTCAAGTAAATGTCTTTTTAAAGATTGTCCAAAAGTCAGTTTTTCGTCAATTCCGCTAAAAGTTGAGTTGTCAGTTGATTTTCGGATTGAGACAGGTTTTAGTCCAACTAAAGAATTTCCGAGTGTTGCGCCGAACCATTGTTCAAGTCCGATTGTCATTATTCCCCAGAACAAAATTGGTCCTAATGCTGGTAATCCGCTTACTGCTAATTCTCCTTCAGAATCAGGTTTTCCGAAAGCAAACAGAAAAATAAAGAAGAAAATATATATAATTAAATAGTCCACAATTCCTGCTAAAATTCGTTTTCCAATATTAGGAACTGTTTTCAATTCAGTTGATAAGTTTGTTTCGTTCATCGGCTGCATTCAAGGTTCTAACGCAACAAACGTTGCTTTTTTTTGCTTGATACTAAGCTACATTTTTTAGTTCAGAATCCATAATTTCTTGAGGTGTTTTATAACCTATGATTTTTCGAGGTCTGTTGTTTAGTTTTTGTTGAATTGTCATTAGTAATTTTTCATCAATTTGATTAAAGTCTGTTCCCTTAGGAAGGTATCTTCTAATTAGTCCATTAGTATTTTCATTGGTTCCTCTTTCCCAGGAAGAGTATGGATGAGCAAAGAAAATTTTCATACCCGTATTTTGGGTGATTTTTTCGTGTTTTGCCATTTCAATTCCATTATCATAAGTCAAGGATTTTTTAAAAATGTTGTTTAATTGATTTAGTTTTTGAGAAAACATTTTAGCGACTTCATCTGCTTTTTTAGAGTTTAGTTTAATAATGATGGTATATCTAGCTTTTCGTTCTACAATGGTTCCTATGGCACTTTTGTGATTCTTCCCAATGATTAAATCACCTTCCCAATGTCCAATTTCAATTCTGTCTTCAATATGCTTAGGTCTATTGTCTATACTGACTTGGTTGATTATTTTGCTGCCAGTACCACGCCTTTTTTTAGCCGGTCTACGTCTAGTTTTTTTACGTACAAGTAGTTTGATTAGTTTTTTGTTTAAACTTGCTTGTGGTCTTGTGTAAATGTGTCTGTAAATCGCTTCATGAGAAATAGACATTATAGAATCGTTGGGATAAAGCTCTTTAATTCTTCCAGATATTTGTTCTGGAGTCCACTCAGATAAAAGTCCTTTATAGACAAAATGTTTTAGAGGTTTATGTGTGCTAATTTTATCTAGATTTCTTTTGTTTAAGTAATCATCTTTCGCACACCAATGTGATAAATGAGCATCGTATTTATCATTGGTATTACCGACTAATTTGTTTACTTCTCTAGTGATGGTTGATCTTGATCTTTTGAGCTGTTTAGCGATATAAGCTTTGGATCTATTTTCGTTTAAAAGAGTCTCAATTTGGATTCTTTCTTTTAAGGTAAGTCGTCTATGCTTTTTTACTTCCATTATAACAAATCTATAATTTTAGATTTGTTGCGTTAAGTTATTGAATAGAGCTCGTTGTTTCTCAAATGTATGGTAACGTGTTTGGCTATGGTTTCGTTGCGTGAAAATCCGCGAGGATTTTCCGCCGAAAACCGAAGATAGCAAATTTGCGAGGACTTTCCGAGAGGAAAGTCAGAAGCAATGAACTATAGCCGGTGTTGTAGCACGTTTTTATTCTATTCGGTTAAACATATTTTTATAGTTAAACTCATTAATAATTTCTTCGCAAATAGCGTTCAGTTTAACTAAATTGAGTTCGTTGTTCGTTTTATGATTCAAATTCGGTTTATCCCTTTCAGTTGTTAAATCGTAAGTGTCAAAATGATTAGTAAATTCTGTTGACTCGGTAAAAAACCAAAAATATCTTTGCGGTTGATGAGTTACAGAAGAAATGCTTTTGTAAACTAATCCATTTTTTCCTAGACTGTCCCGTTTTAATTGATAAGATTTTACTTTTTCAGATTTCAGTTTTTCGTAGTTCTTTTTATAAAGTTCAATCGGTTTTGAATCGGATAATTTTAATGAATTAAATTCTCCACAATTATCAAATTTTTTCACATAACCATCTTTTCCGTCTTTCCAAAACGCATACATTGTAAAGTAAGTTCCATTCGGATTACAAGAATTTGGGTCGCTCAAATCCGCAATATATGCAGTTCCATATGTAATCCGTTTTACGACAAAAAAATCCGTTATGTTTTTTTCGTTCAGTTCCGCTTTAAATTCCGAAATGAGCGATTCCGTTGGGTCAATTTTTTCTTGTCCCAAGGTCAGATTAAAAATCAGAAACAATATGATTATTATGAATTTCTTCATTTTTTTCAAATGTGCTACAACGTGTTTGTATAAGATTAGTTGCGTATTTTAAGTACTAAAATTAGCAAATAAAAACCAACTTGAAAACCTAGCGAAGATTTTCATAAGTTGGCTTATATTAGCAATTAATTTTATACGGTGTTGCACACAGTTATTTTTTATTCGATTTTTTGAAATTTAAATTTACATCCTTCGATACATGTCAAGTAAGTAGGGGTTAGTATAATGTTTTCTCCTTCAAAGCTATATTCTTCTATAAAAGTTCCAGCTGGAGTTTCAATTCCTGTATCAAAATTATTACAACTATAATCAAGAGTTAAATTGATCCCTGTTATTGAGTAACTTCCGTCTGTACACTCTGAAAACCTATTAGATGTAAATTTTCCATTTTTGGTAAATATATATGTGTATCCGTCTGAAATAGTTGTCCATTGAGGATTATTGCCTCCATTACTTTCGTAAGTTTCAATCAATTTCCAAGTTCCAACAATAGAGTTGCTTTTTTTTATAATTTCATCATTTTGACTACACGAGTTAAATGATAAAATAATACTTAAAAAGATTATTAAATTTTTCATTTTTTTTAGATTTTAGTTATTTAATTATTAAACGATGATGTTCTGTTTTAGCTTTTGATAATATTTTCAAAATATATAAACCTTTTTTCAAAGAAGAAACATTTATATTTCTTGATTCTTTTAGATTGCCTTTTAGCTTTAATGAGGAATTTAAGTCGTATAATTCGTAAATTATTTCTTCTTCTTTAATACTTGACAATTCTAATCTTTGATTTTTATTATTAATAGTAAAATTATCAGAAGTAGGATTTGGAGAGATTTTAAAATCTGGATCAATACCTGAATTTCCTACACTTATAGTATAAAATTGCATAAATTCACCACAATCATTAGTTGCTGTAACTGTAGCCACATACATTCCAGGAGTATTGACGTAAAATGTAACTTTTCCTCCATGACTTCCCCAAGTTATATTATTAGGAAATATATCCCATATAAAAGAGGTGTTAGGTGTATCAGTGTGTACTTGAATTTCTCTTGTTGAATGTGAAACAGGATAAGAATAACTTTCACCAAAATAATTCTTAGTGCCATTAGAATTAAAGGTGTAAATATTTGGTTTACCAATCCATACTTTTTTCTCAATTGTTTGATTTCCTAAAACAGCTCTTATGTAACCTTCTTCTCTAGTATTTGAATTTATTGGAGTAACAGTAATATCGGTGTTATTTGATGATATTATTTGTAAATTAGTTGAGATTTGCCAAGTAACATTGGTTCCTCCATTAGTTAGTGAGTAAGTATTATTTGAATTGCAAATAGTTGATAGTCCATCTATTTGGGGGATTGTACAACTATTACTTACTACTTGTTGTAGTAAAGAAGAACTTGCAAATGCTTGTCTGATTCTATTTGCTTGACCATTAGAAAAATGATGAAAAGGGAAATAATAAGACATTATATTGTCCATATCAGGAGTGTATCCTCCTGAATTACCAGTATTTGCATCAGCAGGGGTGTCACAAACTTCATCACCACAACTTGAGCAATTAGAGCCATTTATATTTTCTGCACAACCAGAAGTATTTGTTGCTGTACCTTGAAATGTGTGTAACAAATCTAAACAATGTCCTAGCTCATGAGAAGTAACTTGAGTATTTGCATAATTTTGTTCAATTACTAACGCTTGGCTTAAAATACCGTTCGCTCTCCCTGCATAACTTACTGCATTATTTATAATGTAAATATTTATGGCATTAGGTATATTATTAATTTGTACCAGTCCATCAAATTCTGTAGTAGAACTCCCTGTATCATCAATGTTGTAGTAAGTAGAATTGTCAATATAGTCAAATCCAAGATTATTAACATACAGATAATGCTCATTGAATGCTGTGTTTAATGTGTTAGTGATATTACTTAATTGACTTGAATTATAACCTCCTGAACCATTATTTTCTCTGACAATATGATAAAAAACATTAATGCAAATTGAATTTGTTGAATTTAAAAATTTGGTATTTGTTACAGTTCTTTGAGCTTTATTAGATGTGTTAATCGATGATGTTCCGCAAATTTGTCCAAAAGCTATTGTGCTTAGACTTAAAAATGTAAGTAAAAGTAATTTTTTAGTTTTCATAGTTTTTAAGTGTTAATTTTTGTTTTAATTGTGTGCAACGGTCTCGGCTATGAGTAGTTGCGTGGTTTAGCACTTAACTTAGCAAGTACACACCAAACTGAAAATCCGCAAGGATTTTCAGAAGTAGGCTAGAACAAGCAATTACTTATAGCATCCATGAAAAAGCAGTAAGTCGAGTATCTTTAAAGTTCACTAAAACAATAAAAGATATGAACACTCAAATTACCGCCACCCCTAAATTATACATAGGAATCGACATACACAAGCGCAGCTGGAAAGTTCATTGCTCTACGGATCTATTTTCTGGCAAAAGTTTTAGTATGCCACCAGAGCCATCGCAATTAAAAGCTTATGTAGATAAACATTTTTTGGATCATGAAGTAAGTACAGCTTACGAAGCAGGATGCTGTGGCTATTATGCACATCGTTGTTTCGAGAGTTATGGTTGGCGCTCTTTGGTGGTTAATCCTGCAGATATTCATCGTAAAGGCAAGGAACGTTTTACCAAGACGGATCGTATTGATGCGCAGCTAATCAGTAGAGAGCTGAAAGATGGTCGACTATCCAGTATCCATGTTCCAGATATGCACCGCGAAGCGCTAAGGAGTTTGTTTCGTAGACGCAATGATTTGGTTAAGGACTTTAGGCGCATAAAAAGTTACATCAAAATGCAGTTGCTCTACTTTGGTATAAAAGTTCCTGAACAGTACGATAACGACCATTGGAGCCATGGTTTTCGTGATTGGTTGGATAATATGATATTTCAATACCCCATAGCTAAGGGAAGTTTAGAAAGTCGTATGCGTCATTTCAGATTTATAGATGAAGATTTACGTTTGGTAAGCAATCAACTTAGAGCTTATTGCCGTAAGCATTTCAAGAAAGATTATTATTTGCTTAAGAGTATACCTGGAATTGGTGGTATTGTGGCCTGTGGGATCATAAGTGAACTTGGCGATTTACGTCGGTTTAATAATTTGAAACATTTGGCAGGTTATGTAGGGTTAGCCCCAGGAGTTTATCAAAGTGGAGCAAATAGCAAGACTATGGGGATTACTCCACAAGCTCACCGCTTAATCCGCTCGTATTTTATAGAAGCTTCATGGCAAGCCATACGGACGGACCCTGTGATGCAGAGTTATTATCGCAAGCATTCGGGTAAGGACAGTAAAAAGATTATTATAAAAGTGGCCAGGAAGCTATTATGTAGAACATTGGCCATAATAAAAACAGAAACACCTTATGAAATTGGTGTTGTAGCATAATTAAATAACCAATAACAAAGCTCACACAGAAGTATTTAAAGTCCATATCACAAAACAATGTGGGTGACACTATTCAGTGATCACATATTTATAGCAAGTGGCTGGACTTATTATAACTTATAATCATACAGATGCTGGTGACGACCGAATAGAGTTGATCACATATAGGATGCGGAGCAAGTTATTTAAAAAGGCATTGAAATATTGATAATCCTATCGGAATTATCAACATTTCAACACCTAATTATTATCATTATGAGATAGATAAATAAAAAAATATTAATTTTGAAGAACTGGGCTAGTGCTTTTCATAGGAGCCATTGTTGTACATAGTTATTTATCTTCTTCGGCTACGAGTTCCTTATCTTTTTCTAAATCTTTTTTGCTTTGTAATTCTTCCAAAGCAAATTCCTCATTAAATAATTCAAAATAACTTGCTTTGAATTGTTCAGTTTTTCTGAATAGTTTGAAAAGAGGCCATTTATTATAAGCTTTTTGATTTACTAATTCATCGTTAGTTCCAATTTTAATCATTAATTTTCCTGCATCATCATAATTTTCTTCTAAAACTAATTTGGCTAATTTAAATTCATTTCCGATTGACCAATCCTCTTTTTTAAGAACGTTTTTACATTCTTTTTCTTTACCTAATAATTTAAAAGCAATTGCTTTGTTTATGATAATAAACTTTCGTAATTGTTCAGATGAAAAAGTTTTTATTACATCTGTAGCAAAATTAGCTATGATAATAACTAAACTATATTTGTTGTTGTTTAATAAGTCAAATATGACTTGATTAAGATGTTCATCTGCTTGTTCCCTTTCTTGAGGAACAAATTTCCTCCATAAAACGTGAGTTAATTTTACAGATATTTCATAAAGAATTTCAAAAGCTTCATCGCAATATTTTCCGTCAGCTTTTAATTCCTCATTTAGTTCTCCATTACATTCACTATTAAATTTCCACTTTCTTTTTGATTCTAAATATTGTCTTGTAGTTTGTCCATTAGTGTGAACAAAAAGATTTCGTCTTTGAGTTAATTCTATAAATTTCGATAAAACAGGTAGGTTAGTAGTTAACGTAAAATCTTTACCAGTTACAATTGATATTCTTTTTTCAAGAATTTTAAATTGCTCATAGTGTTCTTCTCTTAATAAAGAGTCTACCTCTTTATCTACAATGTGTTCTTTTAATTCATCTATTGATTCATAATTGAATAAATCTTCAACGTTTAATTCTTTTTCGCTAGAGCGTATTATGTTCGGATTTATCTCATATAAAGTTTTAACTAAATTCCCTAAAAAAGCATCGTACTGACTAATTATTGAAACAATATAATTTCGAGGTAAGATTTTTCTAGCAATATCAGTTCTTGATAAATGTTTGTGAATTTTTGAAAACTCATCAGCGTGTTCAGAATTCAATTTATATCGAACAAATTCTTCTCCATTTTCATCTTTTTCCTCTGTAGTAGTTGAGATTTTTTCAAGTTTCTCAATTAGGTTTTTATGTCTAAATGAAAGTAAAGTTAATTGAGTCGGTAATGTGTCATTTAAAGCTGATAATTCCTCTAGAAATTGGTCAAGATTAATTTCAAGTAAATCGGAATAGGTTGCTTCTCTAATTTCTTCTTGTTCTTTTTTTTCTTCTGACATCTATTTTTTGATAATTATGTACAACGATGGCGAATATGAAAAGTAGCAGGATCTACAAACTAACTTTTCGTATCGGCACAGGTTTTAAATTTATAAATTATATTTCGTTTTTGCTCTTAACTGCTATTTTTTATATGCGCTGTTGTGTTTAGTATTTTTTATTTTCCAGTATTTTATAGCTTTCTAAATTCTTTTTTTTTACACCTGGATCTTTAATCTTCTCTCTTCCACTAAATACGGTGTATGGAGGACGCTACATAAGGTAACCAGCACCCAAACTTGATTTTCTTTTAAGATTGGTTATATAAAGCTTTATATGACTTGTCTTAAAATAAAACTTGCTTCGATTCCGTTACTATTTAAAAATTTATAAAAATCTTAAGCCATTGATATGGCCGACTACAAACATCTTGTTATCAGACTATTGGAAGTGTTAAATAACACCAAAAACTTGACTTTCTCATTTTTTTTCAATAACTTAAAACAAACTGTTTAACGTTGCAAACGTTTTGAGAGCGCGCTCTCAACGATTTCTATCGCACAGTTTGCGATTTGAAATTCTCCTTAACTCGTTTTTAAATCAACTGATTTTTATAAATAAAAAAAAACCTCGAAGCAAGCCGTAAAGTTTGGGGGATGACCGAAAGTCATTCATATTAAACGCAACGTGTTTGTGTATGATTAGTTGCGTGGTTAAGCACGTAATTTAACAAATAAAAACCGAATAGAAAATACGTGAGTATTTTCGTAAGTAGGCGAGAACCAAGCAATTAATTATACACGGTGTTGCCACACGTTTTTTATTCCGTCACTTTATAAATTCCGACTGTTTTAATTCCGTCTTCAGAGAATTTTAATATTTCCGTTGTTATTGGATATCCAGATTGTTTGAATTCATCAACTACAACAGGTCCAATTCGTTGAGAGAAGAATTCAAAGTCTTGTTCCGAGAAAATGTAGCAAAAATCTCGAACAGGAATGACAGCATAAAAAGGATAACTGAAATCGGTTTTTACTTTTTCTTTCATTGATGGTGCTAATAGTAAAGCACTTTTTAGATTATTGTATTCAGATTCTATAATTCCGAGTTTTTTATTTTCTATTGTATCAAATGTTATTTGTGATTCCGCCAATATTCGGTCTGCATTTTTTTGAGCTTGATTCTCCAAATCAGAGTCGGTTATATTCCATTTTTTAAGGTCATCTTTAGAAATCCAAGTAAATTTGTCATTCTCGCTATGAAGATAAATCTTATTAATTTGGTCTGTAACTTTAATATTTATGAAATCTTTAAAATCAAAATCATTAGGATAGAGAGAAATAAATATATTTTCTTTTGCGTCATTCCAATTCGCTGGAATATCTATTGAATAATCAACCAAAGTTTTCACTAAATCAGAAATATGAGTTTTGTCTTTATCTCGTTCGTAATTTCTTCTTACGTTGTCCAAGCTTACTTCTAAAGTAATTTCTCCTTTCGAAATATAAATCAATTCCGTTTCGTCAATCGAGTCGATTTTCATTCCTTGATTTTCAATTTGGGTTTTGAATTCGTTAAATACAAAATCCTTTTTCGGGTTGTTACAACTAAAAAGTCCGCTTAAAATAGTCAATATTATGATGTATTTACGATGTTTCATTAAATGTGTGGCAACGTTTATGTATAAGGAAAGTTGCGTGTTTGTGTGCGAGGATTTTCCGAAGGAAAATCAGAACCTAGCAAACGAGCAACTAACTTTGGTTTAGCTAAAATTAGCAATTTTTTTTATACGGTGTTGTGTGTAGTTTTTTATATTATCCGTTTCCACAATGATTTAGCTTTTCTCTTTGTCATTTTATAGTATCGTTTTGAATTAAAAGCTTTGTCAGTTTTGTAATCGAAATGGATAAACTGATAATATTTATTTGAATACTTATCTTCATACTCAAATTTTATTTTTCCTAAATCTTTTGCGTCTCTAATTTCAATTACATCATTCTTTTCAATCCTGGGAAAATACAATGATTCGTCTCCATATTTTGAGTTTCTTTCGTGTTTCAATTTAGAAATGTTTAAATCAGTATATTTGATTGCTTTTAATTTTTTGTTTTCAGATAAAATTTTCAAGTTGTATAAATCATCTTTTATCCCAAAAATATAAAGATTTGTTTCATCTCCGTATTCAGTTTTATAATCAAGACTACAATATTCTTTTTTCCTAAATGTTTTAATGAAAGTAATCAGACCTATTAAAAAACTTATAAAATAAAGAACATCTTTCCAAGTTATATAGTTACTCATTAGATTTTATTTTTACCAGTCATTTTTCTTAGTTCCAATGGCTAAATTCGATATATAATTATTTATCCAATTGTCTAAATTCAATTTTAAATCATCTTTAAAGAGCCAATAACCATTGTCATTTTTGTTAGACATCCAAATACAATCTATTTCAACTTTTTTGGGTGAGTCAGTATTAGCAACATATATTTTCTTTTGGCTGTTTATTGAACTGAAAATTTCATTCAAATCAGTTATCGAAGGTTCAATCCTAATTTTTTCATCTTTAAATTTTAGGTCTATTCGATAAGTCATAATATAATCATATAAACCGTCTTTATCTTTAATAGATTTAGTCAGACCATTAATAATAATGACTTCATTTTCTACTGTATTTAATACATTTTTTGGATTGGAATATATGCTATTTAAGTAAACTAGAGTGTTTGTATATAGGTCGTTTTTTTCTTATCAGGAACTTTCAAAACGACAAAATTTTTGGTAGAATCAATTCCAATTCCAGTAAATCCATTATGTTTTAATTCCATTTTAGGAATCGAATTTTGAGCTTTAATATTCAAAGAAATTAATGTCAGAATTATAAAAAATATACTTTTTTTCATTCGATAATGTTCGTTTTTAGTTCGGTTGCTGAAATTACACACAACGGTTTTGTGTATGGCTCGTTGCGGGAAATCTGCGAGGATTTTCCGCAGTAACACGAAGATAGCAAATTGCAATGAATTCCGATTAGGAATTCAGCCGCAATGAGCTATACACGTTGTTACCCAACGTTTTTTATTCTGCAAACCTTATCAATTCATCTTTTTCAGTCCAAAGATAAGGTTTAGAAATTCGTTTAATCATTTTCCCTTTTTGGTCTATGAAAAAAGAAATTCCATCCTTTTGTACAATAGTTTTCTTGCCATTAAATGGAAGTGCATTGTCATAAATAATTGGAATTACAACTTTATTTTCTTTATTGATGAAACCATACTTTTTGTCTTTTTTCACAAGAGCCAAACCATTGTAAAAATCTCCGGATAAATTAAAACTGTTTTGTGGTTCGATAATGATTTCTTTTCGATTGTTAATGTAACCTGTTCCTTTGTTAGTAATAAGTGCTAAATCATCTTGGAAATGTCTAATTCGACTAAATTCAAACGGAATTATGATATTATTTTCTGTGTCAATAATTCCCCATTTATTACTTTTTTCGGCAGTAAACATATCGTTTTTGTAATCTAATACATTGTCGTACTCTATTGGAATAACTATTTCTCCTTTTTCATTTATAATTCCAGCTTTTCCGTTGTTCCTAACACGCATAAATCCATTAACAAAATAGCCTGAAATTTCATCGTAAATAGGTTCAATTATGATTTCTCCGTTAATGTCTATTAAACCTTCTTTTAATTGTATGTTTTTAATCTGATTCAGATATTCAGCAAAAGTTTGACTTCCATTTCTGTCTTCAGAGTGCATTCTTTTTCTCTTTTCTACTTCTTTACCTGAAATCATAAAAATAGCCTTATTGTCAATAATTGGTTTATAGCTAAAAATCAAGCTGTCAGAAAAGATAATTTTACCTTCTTTGTTTATATAATTCCATTTGTCGTTTTCTTTTATTGAAGCATAACCATTGTAAAAAGGAAATGCATCTTCATAAACTAATGGAATAATTATTTCTCCATTTTCATTAATAAAACCATACTTATTGTCTTTTATAGCAAGTCCTAAATCATCCTTATACCAATACGTTGCATTGAATTGTGGAAACATTTTTTTATTACCATCTTTAAATAGTATTCCAGGAATAGAATCAAATATTATGTTTGATTTACCATTAAAAAAGTCAGAAGCGTAAGTATATTCAGCTTTAATAACTGTTTTTCCTTTTGAATTTAAGAAGCCATAATTCAGAGAGTCTTTTTTGAGAACATTGAGCGTTCTACTAAATCAGAATAGTAGTTATTTTGGTCTCCTTGAATATTGTCAGATATTCTTAAAAACTCCATTTTAAAAACATCGTTTCCGACTTTTTTTTGTCCGAAAACATTGGCAGATATTATTAAAATCAGTAAGAATATTTTTTTCATAAGTAGCTTTTTTCAAATGTTGGGTAACGATGGCGAATATGAAAAGTAGCAGGATCTACAAACTAACTTTTCGTATCGGCACAGGTTTTAAATTTATAAATTATATTTCGTTTTTGCTCTTAACTGCTATTTTTTATATGCGCTGTTGTGTTTAGTATTTTTTATTTTCCAGTATTTTATAGCTTTCTAAATTCTTTTTTTTTACACCTGGATCTTTAATCTTCTCTCTTCCACTAAATACGGTGTATGGAGGACGCTACATAAGGTAACCAGCACCCAAACTTGATTTTCTTTTAAGATTGGTTATATAAAGCTTTATATGACTTGTCTTAAAATAAAACTTGCTTCGATTCCGTTACTATTTAAAAATTTATAAAAATCTTAAGCCATTGATATGGCCGACTACAAACATCTTGTTATCAGACTATTGGAAGTGTTAAATAACACCAAAAACTTGACTTTCTCATTTTTTTTCAATAACTTAAAACAAACTGTTTAACGTTGCAAACGTTTTGAGAGCGCGCTCTCAACGATTTCTATCGCACAGTTTGCGATTTGAAATTCTCCTTAACTCGTTTTTAAATCAACTGATTTTTATAAATAAAAAAAAACCTCGAAGCAAGCCGTAAAGTTTGGGGGATGACCGAAAGTCATTCATATTAAACGCAACGGTTTTGGCTATGGTTTCGTTGCGGAATGGTTCGGCAGAACTATTCCGCCGTAAACCAAAGTTAGTAAATACGCAGGAATTTCCGATTAGGAAATTCCGCCGCAATGAATTATAGCCGTTGTTAGCTACAGTTTTTTATATTCAATTTTTTTCGCTGTCATTATTTTCTCAATTCGTCTAGTCAAACTTAAAATAGTTGAGTTAGCGAATAATTCGATTAACAGTATGTAAATCAGTCCAAAAATTGGAAGAACGAAAATCATAAGACTTTCATTAACTCCATTCGTGAAAGTTTGATAAATTGCAATAACAATTGTCAGAATGATAAAGAAAATTGCAAACCAAAAATGAATATTATAGGTCATTCCGTTTTTTCTTTTCAGAATCAGTTTACTTTCAGTTCCGTCGCTATTTGAATTAACCGATTTCAAATTTAGTTTAACAAGAGGACCTAAATTCGGCTCTGTGTATAGCATAGAAAATGTATTTGAAAGGTCAAATCCGCCATCATCAGAATACTCACCAGAAATATTATTCCGTTTACTAAAAGTTTTTCGTTTTATTTCAGTTCGGATTATTTCGTTCAGTCGATTTGCTCCACCTTTTATTTTATATTCAACTGCTTTTTCTTTCAACGATTTGGTTGGTTTAAATTGTAGCTAACTAGTTATATCAAAACAAATATAAACAATAATCATTCAATGTTTCGGGATATCAGCACTTTGTTGTTGGTATATCCCGGGCCGTTTAGTTGGTCTACCGCAACGTCTAACGGACTGCGAACATTCATTAAATCTTTTTGGGCAACGTGGGTGTAAATCATCGTGGTTTCTGGTTTGGCATGTCCTAATAAATCTTGAATATAAATAAAATCTATCTATTCTTCATAATAATTCCACATTGCCCCAAACCATTGGATGAGAACTAGCTTCCTGAATTTTGTTTTTTAAAGTGCTATAATACCTCCATTTCGGACGGTTTTCTGGCCAAACACCTTTTCTGTTTAGTCCGCTGTCTTTGAGTTTGTTAAAAAGCGAGGGAGATAATAACATATAATCTTGTTGCTTTATATTTACTCCCTTTCTATATGCTCCAATACGATGATAATTTTGATCTTCACCTTCATCTAAAATAACTTCAAAGGATAAGTGTTTTGTAATGTCTTTAATTTTGGTATCCTGCATCAAAGGAGCGTTGGAATAACAATATGATGGAGCTCCGAAAGTGCCAGTAATTATAATATTTGTTTCATCATTTTTTAATAGTGTTTTAAATCGATTAGCTAGGTATGTAGTTAAATGAGCCCGGCATTCGTCGACAACATCTTTGTTTTGGATGTTACTTTTAAAATGAACAGCAATGACTCGAATAATATTTTGGCTAGGAGACATAATCTTAAACTCTAATATAGGCTTCAAATAATGTGTTTTAATATTACAAAGCTCATATCCTTCCCGAAGCAATAGGGCGATTTCCATGCCATTTTTATCTGAATTTTGGATGACATGAATTTGAGTATAGGGATCACAATCAAATGTCGGTAGTATTGTATTATTGAACTCTTCCAAAGAAGCACGATCTTCTACTTCCTGCAAAATAAGTATATCTGGGTTTATCTCTGATATAACTTTAGCTTTGTGATGGATCGCCGGCAATGGGATAGGTTTTGTTTGTAAAGCGATCCAACCTTCATAATTATTAATTAAAGTTGCCTTGGTCTTTTCTTCAAGATCATAACCTTTTAAGTATAAATTACCTGCTTTTTTTTGGAGTATAGCATAAGGTCTTTGTGTAATGTTTTCAAACCCAAGTAAGAAGGCTAGTTCTCGAATTCTCCTAATCTCTGCATTAGATTTTTTAGTTTGCGATATTAGGCTGTCTAACTCATTTATCCATTTTTTGTGGCTATACTTTAATTCAGCTTTGCTAAGATTACGATCTCTATGGAATAAATTTTCGATGTTATATGATGCTATTTTCATGATTAGTGTGATTATTTACGTTTATCTTTTGTGGTTTCGCTAAAGGTCAATTGATTAAATAATTGTCGCATTCTAGAACGGACTCTAGATCCGTAGCGTTCTTCAATTTCACTGGCGTTTAGGTTTGTAGTTATATGCGTTTTAATCTTTGTTTCTAGAAACAATTCATACCTAGAAAGAAGCACTTCTCCCATTACGTTGTATGTGTTTCCATAGTATTTGCCTATTGGTTCTATACCTAAATCATCGAAACAATAACATTTGTTGTTTCCGAAATCTTGAATGGTTTTTGTTCCCAAATGATTGTATGCAAATACAATATTCCTGGCAGCAATTATTTCAAACATCTTTGGTTTAAGAGACAGATTTCGCAGTAAATTCATAAGGCTGGTTTTGCCACAACCAACAGGACCAGAAAGTAAAATGCCTTTGTTTAAATCGATTCCGTTGGCTTTACAGTAATCCTTATCTTGGATGAAATAACAACATAATTTTAAAAGCAGTTTGTGGTCTTCTTTATGAATTTCAAAATGTTCACCAAATAGAATTTTACCTTTGGCTTCCAAATAAACCAAGATATTCTTAAAATCGTAGGTTACAGTATCACCGTTAAATCTGCCAAGTGTATATTCTACGTCACCTTCTTTTATTTTATAGAGGTTGATCATAATTTTTGTTTTTATTGGTTTTTAGGTGATCTTTTAATTTTTGTCCAGCTTCATTTTTTTCTATTTCATGAGCTTTTATCATCCAATTAGAGGCTAAGGCTTTCCAATTTTCAACTTTCGATTTTCCTCCAATAATCCAACCAATTGCTAAATTGTGATTGTAGAATTTTTTAGCTTCATTAATTGGCCATTTTTTTAATTTAAAGAATAAAATAACTTCATCTTCGTTTTTTGGTAACTTACCTTTATTAAGGTTTCTATTTAGTTTATTAAGGTTTAGTATAGATGCCAAAGCTTGTTTATTGCTTTCATCTTGCTTGTTTACAACTTGTTTATTTGTTGTCTCAAAATTAAACATGATAATTTCACTTCCTTTATAAGGGTTGTGAGATGGAAGGTATTGCAGGTATTTCCAGTCATTTAAGTTCATAAGACAACGATGATAGGTTGTTTTTGACCCTATTTTAGACATTTCCATAATTTCTTGCCTTGAGATGAATATTTTAGTTCGAAAACTATTGTAATTCCAGTATTGAAATAAAGCCATATATAGGCTAATATGAGTTGTGTTTAATCTTGAATCTCGATTAAAGGATTTAAAAATACTATTGAGGTGTTTTATGTAATTCATTTTAGTTTAGTTTTGATTATCAATGCGATTATCATCTATTATGTTTTGAATATCTTGTAATTCATAATAAATAATCCTACCAACTTTTGTATAGGGAATGGTACCGTTAGATCTTAAATTCATGAGTGTTACCGAGGTTATTCCTAATAAATCCATAACATCTGAAGATCGTAATAATTGTTTGATGTCGCTAATTGGATTTTTATTGGATAATAGAAGTTTAATGTCTTGTAGAAGATCGCATTTGAATTCTTGGAGATCTGCTTTAGTAATTTCTTGTTTTGCCATAATATTTAGTTTTTGTAATTAATATCACAACAAATTTGAAAAGTTTTAATAACTGTTTTTCACTATGAAGACAGTAGTCCGATAAAATTTAACATTCAACAGGTTCTGGACGATAAGAGGACGTGTTTATTCTAATTTGTGGTATCTTGTTGTTAGTTTTCTTATAATTTAAGAGAAAATTCCACTTTTCGGACTACTGGTTATATACCGGTTATTTAATTATAAATCTGAATTTTCAATGTAATTTATAACATTCATAGAAAGTTCATTGAGATATTTAGTTTTACACTTTGTTCTAGATTTTATCTCAGAAAACTTTTTATAAATAGGTGGGTTAGGTATATTAAAAATGGTAGCCAATGCTCTCGAAAACTCTATAAGGGTCAGGTTGCCATTATTTATACATTTATTTAAGTAGAGTGCATAAGCTAGCTCAACAAATGCTACTGTTGGTCCTGTCCATTTTAAAGTAGTGTAGTCGGAAATACTGTTAAGTCCTGTAGATTGCCTTTTGTTTAAATACTTTATAAATAATAAGTAGGCCTTGTATTGTGCGAGTATATTATCTTTAGGTGTCGAGAAATCTTTGTCGTTGTAGTAGTTTTTTATATAAGAAAGTGAATATTTATCAAGATGTTTCTGTAGGAAATAGAAGGAGTCTAAATGGGTTTGTTCTAATTCTATATATTGTATAAATTCAGAATTATTGTGAATAAAGGTGTTCACCTGATCAAAATTTTTGTTCAAGTAACTTTTCTGAGCTAAGCAATCTATTTTGGGATATCGAATTTCAAAGGAACGTATTTCAGAGAAATAGATATATTTTATAAGAGGTATTTGTTTTGTTACTTTAAAAAAGTGTATTTCTTCAGTTTCAGAAGTGAAAGTATGCTTTGTTAAATCGCCTTTTAATTTCTGCAGTAATTTTTCACATACAATAATAGATAAATTTGCTTCTTTTAAAATAGTAAAGGAATTTTCGTGAATAGCTATTAGTTCTTCATTTAGTTTTTCAATTTCTAGTGTAAACTTCATAATTAATTTGTTCTTAGGGATTAAAAATTAATGTAGGAAGTTGTGATTGGGGCAAAATTAGAAAAGCGGATTTCGATTTATAAGACTGATTCCATTCAAGTTAAATTACGAAATTTTAAATGCCAAATAAATGAAGTGTATTTTTCTACACTTTAGGTGTGTAGAAAAATACGCATCTAATAATGACGTGAGGTTTAGGCTGATTGTTATTTATTAAATTTTTTTCTGAAAGATTTTATATCAGTGGTTTTTGTCTTAGCAAAGAGGTTTGAAGCATGTTTTCTAACTGTGCTTTTCGAAATAAATAGATTGTTTGCAATATGTTTATAATCATGATTATTTAATATATGTATTGCAATTTCATTTTCTCTATTGGTGAAACTTGATATAAATGGATGTAACTCTAAGTTTTTATGTTCATATTTGAGTCGATATAAATAACTATGAATTTCCATTATTGTAATACATATAAACGAAAGTATAATAACACTTAGTTTAATTACAGCAGCTGTATTTAAATATGAGAAAATTGGTAAAAATAATAAACCAACATATGCTATTATAACGAGATAGGGTCTGTATTTAAAATGTCTTTTATGGGTGACGTTTTTTAATACATTTTTAAGTAGATAATAAAAAAAAGAACAAGCTAGAATAGTTGGGGTAATAAGGAATATATGTTTTGATATTGTTAGGGAATGTGTGAAAGTAAACACCATTATATAACCAAATATAAAATTAACCAGCATAATGTAGGTCAAGCATTTAATTTGAAAAAACTTATTTGAGGACATAATTTTAAATTCTTTGGTGATATACCAAACCACAAATAAGCATAGATTTATCCCTATAGCATATTTTATTGTTTCTTGAATAAAAACTGAAAAGGGGATAGATTTATTGGGAAGAATGCCACTAGACAACTCATAGACTAAAAAAACAAAAATCAAAATTAGGTAACGTAGCTTGGAGCTTAAATTCTTTTTATGATATATGAGTGTTCTAGTGACTTGAAAAATGAATAATAAAACTAAGAGGGAACAAATAAAAGCGATAATCCAATGAAATGGAAGATTGTACCTGAAATATTCAGGCACCTGGTACTGTAAGGTTAATAGCATAGTAGGTTGGTGGTTAGTTAGTTGGTTGAAGTGAAGTTAGATGTTTTGATTTAGGGAAACAACATAAATTGAGATAAATTTTAAATTCTTAAATAATTAGGTACTCTTCTCGAGGCTTTAGGACATTTATATGGAATATAAGATCTCAAAATCAAATATCCCTAAAAGTTTAAAATTAAAATCTTAATTCTGATATGGTAAAATGATTGTATAGGCAATTAAATTGAAGATAAATCTTACATTTTGGAAAAAAATCAAAAAAAAATATTTTTTTTTATACTGAAAAATCCCGCACCTCTTTGATGAAAAATAATGTTAAAATTTTCAAAAACACCTTAAGTGGTGCGGTTTGAGGTGCGTAATTGATAAAAGTTAAGTGTAACTAGTTGTATTAGAGTTTAATATGTTGATAGTTCTAGACCCTCTTTCTCCGCTTAAAAGCCCCGTAACATAAGTGTTACGGGGCTTTGATTTTTTGCAAAGGACTTAATTCATTTTCATTTTACATCCAACTTTTGAGATTGACCCGTTTTTAGCCGTGTAAGTATGAGATCAATGCGTCTTTTGTTTTCCTGTTGTAGTAATGTAGGATATAAATTCATAAATATATTCACAATCATTATTATTAGACCGAATAAAAAATTGTGAGTGATACTTTTATAAAGGGCAAAGCAAGTCACAAATAGGAATCCTATTAAATGACTTATTTCTGCCATAGTCATTTCTTTTCGTATTTCAGTTAAATCTGATTTATTATTATTCAATTTTATTTTCTGATTAAAAAATTTAAAAAAAGAATTTTTTACAATCCATTTAAAATAATCAATTCCAATATGCCTATTTAAAGATTTACTTTTTATAAAATTCAGATTTGATATTTTTTTATAGTATTTAGTTTTAACAAGAACACTATTAATAATCATGCCGACTATCCATGATATAAATGATATTGATATTCCGAATGTAAAATATGTAATCATAATCCTTTTGAATTCAGGAATTTTATTAATTATGGTAACGGTAGTTTGTCCTCCAACAGTATCTTTAATTTCTACTAAAATACAGGTTTTTGGTAGGAGATGTAGCCTAAGATTTTATTTTTTAAATTTTGTGCTGAGCTGGTATGGGGAAAGGAAAAACCTAATTCGTTTAGCTGTTAACAGGGGCAAGGATACGCTTGGAGTCGCACTAGAATGGAAGGATGAGCAATAGTTCAAAATCTTATTTTAGAAACTGCAATAAGCCTAAAACGGTAAAAGATGACAGGTTTTGTTCGTTAAACCTAACACGTTGCATGATAGGTTTCATTAATTAACAGCTAGTACTTATTTTACGGTAGGGTAGCGGAAGCACTCCGTTGCTTGATGAATAACGGAGCCATCCACTGGTTTAGTAGTAGTTTTAATTACAAACTATTTATAGTATAAAATTATCCATATTATATGTTTCTTTTCTATTCGCCTTTTAAGATGGGTGCGTATTTGTTCCAATTTGCCACAATAACCCAAATATTAATTGCTAATAATATGAATCCGATTCCAATGCCTGATATGTCGAGTACTAAGTGATGAACAAATATTCCTACCATAACAGGAAGTATCACTAAGGCTCCCAATGCTCTAGTTTTTGGGATGGCGATTAGGGTTCCTCCAATGATTTCTATAATTGCAACAAGCGGAAAAATCCATTTAATTGTCATAAAAGCACCCATAATTTGCATCATTTCTTCAGACATCTCGGGCATGGGCATATAGTTGAAGAATTTGTTTAACCCTGAATTAATCATCATTAATCCGAATAGTATACATAAAACTGTAAGAATCTTGTTTTTCATCTTTAAATTGTTTTAATTAATAATACGACAAAATTAACTATTTTTGATTACCATTAGTAATCAGTTACCTAAAGGTAATCAGTTACTTTAAGGTAATCATTAAAATAATTGAAATGAAAAAAAAAGAACATAAAGAGTGTATGTCTGCTTTATTACCAGTAAAGGACACTTTAGATGTAATAGGTGGAAAATGGAAACTATTAATTTTAATCTCTATTTGGGAGGGTAATAAGCATTTTAGGGAGATAGAACGAAGCATTCCAAAGTTAAGTACCAAAGTTTTGTCAAAGGAATTGAAAGATATGGAAGAAAATCAGTTGATTACTAGAACTGTTTTAAGTGGTTTTCCTGTCCGAACACAATATACACCAACGGAGCATTCTAAAACGTTAGGAAAAGTCATTTTTGAATTGCATCAATGGGGTGTCAATCATAGAAAGAAAATCTTTGGACAAACATCAGAAGCAGAAAGTTCAATTGGTGCGTAGTCTGCATTCGTATTACATCATGGCAAAACGAAAGCCCGTGTAATAACTTTCTATGGTTTTATCTTTTGAGTTTCGCAGGGAGCCTGATCGGAAAAGGAAAAACCTTATTCGTTTAGGGTTATCAACTTTAATGAAACGTTAACGTACTTTTACGACACTATCCTAAAAAGTGTGTAAGTTCAAAATTTCAGGGTTAAATTATTTATAGTTTAATCCTATTTTCAAATATAGCTAAAAATTGATTTAGTATAATTCCCCAGTTTCTTATGAGCTTCGTCCATTTTTTAGTACTTTATCTTAGGGCTAAAAATACAGATTTCATTACAGCATCATCCGTTGGAAAAGAGAGCTTGTTTTTGGTATATTTTCTAATTTTTCCATTTAGATTTTCTATTAGGTTAGTTGTGTAAATTATAGTTCTTATTTCAATTGGAAAATCAAAGAATACTGTAAGCTCATCCCAATTATTTTCCCAACTTTTAATAGCATAAGAATATTTGGAGTCCCATTTAATTTTAAAGTCTTTTAAAGCAGCTTTGGCAGTCTCTTTTGTTGGGGCTGTATAGATTTGCTTCATATCACGAGTAAATTCTTTTTTGTCCTTCCAGACCACATAGCGACACGAGTTTCTTATTTAGTGCACAACACATATTTGTGTCGTAGAGTTCGGAAAAATGGTTTTAATAGTATCTGTAAATCCATTTAAATTATCGGTAGCTGTGATAAGTATATCTTGGGTTCCTCTAGCCTTAATATCGGTTAAAACACTCATCCAAAAGGAAGAAGATTCGTTTTTGCCTAACCATAATCCTAGCACCTCTTTTTTGCCATCGGTTCTCAGTCCAATAGCTATATAGATGGTCTTGTTAATGACTTTAGAATTCTCTCTAACTTTAAATACAATGCCATCCATCCAAACAATTAAGTAAGTAGCTTCTAGCGGTCTGTTTCTCCAAGTAATAACATCTTCTGTGATTCTATCTGTAATTCTTGAGATGGTGGAGGTAGATATATTAAAATCGTATAGCTCTCGGATCTGCTCTTCGATATCACTATTACTCATACCTTTAGCATACAGTGATATAATAATGTTTTCTATACCTTCTGTGGTGCTTTCTCTTTTCTTTACAATCATTGGGTTAAATGAGCTATCTCGGTCTCTTGGAACCTGTATTTGAGCTTCTCCCAAAGAAGATTTTAGCTTCTTTTTACTATAACCGTTACGTAGGTTTTTGGACTTACTTTTTTGATGTTTTTCGTAATCCACATGAGCATCCAATTCACCTTCCAGCATCTGCTCTATACCTCGCTTATGTAGCTGTTCTAAAAAAGAGGTTAGCTCTGGTGCGTTCTTGAATTGCTTTAAAAAGTCTTCGTTTAATAAATCTTCTGGTTTCATAAATGTGTAAAATTTAAAATTAATAAATAAAA
Organism: Formosa haliotis; assembly: GCF_001685485.1. Classification (NCBI taxonomy): domain Bacteria; kingdom Pseudomonadati; phylum Bacteroidota; class Flavobacteriia; order Flavobacteriales; family Flavobacteriaceae; genus Formosa; species Formosa haliotis. The sequence continues at coordinate 3,925,702 of NZ_BDEL01000001.1, forward strand.
AATCTCAGATCATATTTTGACCTGAGATTTCAAAACTTACACAGTTTATGAGATACTGCCTAATTTAACTATTTATCCAATTTTTTGATGTTAGTCCATTCTTTATCTATTAGTGTTTACACATAACCTTTCAGATTGAACTTATCTACGACTTTTAAATATAATAAAACTCGTTAACTCGGATTTAAAATCCGAGTAATAAATAGCAAGAATTTTTAAGTTTAAATCGTTTAGTATTTTCTTTTTCTAAAATAAATAAGAATAAAGGTAATAGTAAGGTTTTAGGTACGAATTATAAATCCGAACCATCGCAGAGCGAATTGATATAGGCGATAGAGTTAGTATTCAGGCGCGGAATAGTAGTCCGCGCCATGGTTGTGTGTTTACAAATAGGCTCTATTACAGAGCGAATCGACATAAGTTATTAAGAGATATCCTATTTATTTGTTACTCTTCTCTTTAGGTCTAATAATCATTCTAAACGACTGATCTTTATTAATGTAATAGCCCATCCAGTCGTAAAACGCTCGCATGCGGTTTCTAAAATTAACAAGAGACATAATATGAACAAATATCCAAACGCACCATGCAATAAACCCTTTTAAAAAGAATTTATGATTTGGTCCATCGGTTACCGCTTTGTTACTTCCTATGATAGCCATAGAGCCTTTATCTTGGTAGTTAAAAGGTTCCCATGCGTTTCGATTTAAATTTTTACCTAAATTTTTAGCTTGCTGAATGGCTACTTGCGCTAGTTGTGGATGTCCGTCGGGGTAGTCTTTATCCCCACAAACGATAGAGGTATCGCCAATAGCATAAATATTTGTATGGCCTTCAACCAAATTAAAGGTGTTTGTTTTTAATCGTTTGCCACGGCCGTAATTTTCGTCTTTAAACCCTTTAAATGTACGAGCCGATATTCCTGCTGCCCAAATTAAGTTTCTGGAGTGTATTTCGGTATCATCGGAAAGGGACACGATATCGTCTTTAAAATCTTTTACAAAAGTGTTCAGTTTTATAATTACCCCGTATTCTTTTAATTTTTCGTAGGTATAGCCTTGAGTTTTTTTGGACATGGCCGCGAGTACCGCATCTTGCCCGTCAATTAAATAAATATTACCAAGGTCGCTAGTATTTAATTCAGGATAATCTTTGGTTAAAATATGCAAACGCATTTCCGAAAATAATCCAGATAATTCAACTCCAGTAGGTCCGGCTCCGGCGATAACAAAAGAGAGTAGTTTTTTTCGTTGCTCCGGATCGGTTATTCTTGTGGCGCGCTCTAAACGTGTAAAAATAAGATTCCTTAAAGCTAATGCATCAGAAATGGTTTTCATAGGCAAACTCTTTTCTTCTATATTTTTGTTCCCGAAGAAATTTGTTTCGGCACCAGAAGCCATGACTAGAATGTCGTAATGTAATTCGCCATTTTTTAAAATGATTTTATTTTCTGAAGGAATGATTTCTTGAAGTTCGCCCATCCAGAATTTTACATTGTCGTATTTTCTAAGAATTTTTCTAAACGGATAACTAATAGCCGAAGGCTCCATAAAACCAGCTGCAACTTGATATAATAGTGGTGGAAAAAAATTGTAGTTATTTAAATCAACTAAAATAATCTGGTATTGGTGTGCATGCTTTAATTGATTGAGCAACTCTAAGCCGGCAAAACCACCACCTACAACTATAATTGTTTTCTTATTTTCCATGGTAAAAGGTTTAAAATTGGTTGTGTTGGACTCAAATATAGTATGGTTTTTTTTATTAAAATAGCAACTTAGGAATTAGATGTTTTTCAAACGTTTTCAATTTTAAAATTAATTTTATTGGCTTTTATTTTTTGGTTTTTTTAAGGTTGCACGATAAAAAAAGTCCTTTCAAAATTTAATTTTGAAAGGACTTTTAAAAGTTATCTCTTTGTAAGCAGACTTAAACAATGTCTTATTTTAGTTCGGTAATGCATTTAAATTTTACATCAAATAAACGTATAGACTATTTAGTACAAAGCTTTTATTTTAGAAAGCTTTGTTTTCCAAAGTTTTAATTCGTCTTTATGCTTTTTAATATTAACATGAACTTCTTTTACCAAAGGATTATCGGCTTTTACATTAGTAAAAAACTGTAAGTTGTTTTCTAACTGATTAATTTCACCTTTTACCTCGTCTATTTTCTTGCGTATAAATAGGCGTTCGTTGTCTAGATATCTTGAGTCATCTGCATTACTAAGCTCGTCTAATTTGTTTTCAAACTTAATAAGTTCGGCTTCTTCTTTGTTTAATTTTACTTGTTTAAATAATTCGTCTAGAGCCTTATTAAATTTTCCTTCTATATAGCGTTTATTATTTGGCACACGACCAATCGCTTTCCATGCAGAGATTTGGGCTTTTATAAGCTCTAAATCTTTTTCTTTATCGCTTGTAAATTCTAGTGTTTTTAAGCTGTCTAAAAGTTCAGTCTTGGCTTTAAAAGCAGCAATCTCCACTTCGTTTTCAGCATTCTTTTTAGAGTGTAATTTGTCGAAATACGCATTACAAGCAGCCTTAAAACGTTTCCAAATTTTGTCGCTGTCTTTACGCGGAACATGACCAATTTTTTTCCAATCGTTTTGTATGCGCTTCATTAAAGCAGTGGTAGTATCGCTATCTTCGCTGTCTTGATGTTCTTCAGCAATTTTAATTAATTCTAATTTTTTCTGAAGATTTTCAAATTGTTCTTTCTTTAAATCTTTGTAGAATACATTCTTTTTACGGTTAAACGTTCTAACCGTATCCTTAAATTTGGCCCAAGTAGATTCGTTTACTTTTAACGGCACCTTTCCAGCACTAAAAAAAGCTTCTCTTAACTGTTCAACTTCTTTAATTTTGGCTTGCCATCCGTTATGCGATTTAGCACCTTCGGCTGTTAAAGCTTCAATTTTTTCAATGATTTCAGTTTTCTTTTCTAGATTCTTTTCGTAAACTTTATCTAATTCACCATAATACGCTTGGCGTTTATTATGAATGATTTTTGTGGCCGCTTTAAAACGATTCCAAATGTCTTCTCTGTGTTCTTTAGAGACAGGACCAAGCTCTTCTTTCCACATTTTATGAAGTACTTGCAGCTCTCTAAACGAACGATTAGTATCCTCGTCTTTCGCTAATTCTTCTGCACGGTCTATAATTTTTAGTTTTAATTCTAGATTGTGCTTAAAATCTAAATCTCTTAAATCGCGATTTAAATGAAGAAAATCGTAAAATATTTCAACATGATGGTGATAACTGTTCCATGCATTATTGTATTTATCTCTAGGAATAGGACCGGCATTACGCCACTGTTCTTGTAAATCTTTAAAATGCTTATAGGTAGTATTTATGTTTTCTTCAACATTAATTAAACCTTTAATTTCTTCAATAATGCGAAGTCTATTTTCAAGATTTCCTTTTAAGTTGTTTTCAATATTTTTATAATGCGCATGAAGTTTTCCACGGTAATCTTTATAGGCATCTTTAAAACGTTTCTGTACCGGACTAGAATAGTAGAAATCAATTTCGTTACCACCTTCGTTTAAAAAGTCTTCCTTTTTTTCGTCGATTAAAGCATTAAATTTTGAATTGAATTCGTTTTTAATACCATCGACATGTTCTTTTATGGCTTGAACTTTTTCGTTAGCAACCAATTTTTCGAGTTCGATAACTAAGGCTTCTAACGACATGCTGTCGTATTCTTTAAAAGGAATCGTGTGGCGTTCGTTATTGCCTTCATCTTCGGCATCTTCGGCATTTGAAGCTTCAATTTCTTCAAATACAACATCTTCATTTTTGATATCTTCTACAGATGCTGAAGGCGCTTCAGTAGTAGGTGTTGATTGGTTTTCTTCCGAAGGAACTTGTGTCTGTTTTTTTTCTTCGTTTCCGTCTACAGGTTGTAGGTTATCTTGCTCTGACATTTTAAAAAATGTTTTGGTTCATTAAAATTAGTTCTTAAAGATACTAACAACTCTCATAATTACAAAGTGTTGGATTGTATTAATGAAAGCTATTTTGTGGTTTTATAGATTCCAGATCTCCCATGCTTTCTCTGCTTGTAAAACTAGCATGTTGAGTCCGTTTAAAGTTGTGGCTTTTCGTTCTCTTCCGTTTCTTAAAAATGTAGTTTCTTCTGGATTATAGATTAAATCGAAAAGTAAGTGTTGGTTTGTAATTCCTTGATACGGGATATCTGGACAATCGCTAATATTTGGAAAAGTTCCTACAGGCGAACAATTAATTATTAATTTATGAGTGTTTATAACATCTTCTGTTAAGGAATCATAACTAATAGTTTGATCGTTTTTTGGAGATCGAGACACGTATTTAAAGTTTATTTTCAACTTTTTTAAGGCATAAGCAATAGCTTTACTAGCGCCCCCGGTACCAAGAATTAGTGCCTCTTTATGATGTGGCTGTAAGTAAGGTTTTAATGAGTTTTTAAAGCCGTAATAATCGGTATTATAACCAATAAGTTTTCCTTTTCTAGTAATTTTTATGGTATTTACGGCCCCGATGTCTTTAGCTTTTTTGTCTAATTTATCTAGGTAAACCATAACCTGTTCCTTGTAAGGAATGGTTACGTTTAATCCTTTTACTTCGGAATGATTTTTAAATATGGAAGGAAATTCTGAAATATCCTCTAAATCAAAATTTTGATACGTGGTGTCTGTAATATTTAAATCTTCAAATTTTTGTTTGAAATAATTACTAGAGAAAGAATACGAAATTTGCTTTCCTACAAGACCTAATTTATTCATGAACTGTTCGTGTTTTGTCGCCGTAAACTCCTAACCATAATACCATACCTATGCCTAAAGCAATAAGAAAAACGGCAAAATAGGTTTCAGGATTTAAATCGGGAATGAATCGTATATAATTGGTAACTACTTTATTTCCTGTAGAATCTAAAGCGAATTCACCATTTTCTAATGTTTTATGTATGGTGTGTTTCCAGGGCCAAACAACACCCAAAGATCCTACTATAAACCCTATAATAGAAGCCATGGTAATACTTTTATAATGTTTTAAAATATAACTCAGCACGTGCGAAAACGTCACTAAACCGGTAATAGAACCTAAGGTGAATACGGCTAATACTTTTAATAAACGCATGCGGTAAGGATCGGAAGTAAAGTCGAAATTCCATTTTATGATATCGGCAAAAGTATCGTATAACGCATTTACAGAGTCTACAAGAAGTAGTACATAATTGCCTAATAAAATTAAAATAAACGAACCCGAAAACCCAGGGAGAGTCATTCCCGATACACTAATTATACCGCAGAAAAATACAAACCAAAGGTTGTCGTTTTCTTTGGCAGGATCTAAAAAGCTTATGCTAATCCCTAGAATAGTTCCTATAATTAGGGCTATTAGGGTTTTGTAATTCCAGTCTTCGAAATCTTTACTTATGTAATAAATGGAACCGATAATCATTCCAAAGAAAACACTCCAAACAAACAATTCGTAATGTTGAATGAGGTAGTCTAGTATTTTTGAAACACTAAAATAACTAATAATCATTCCTAAAAATAGCAAGCCTAAAAACCGACCATTTATATATTGATAGAAACTTTTAAACCGACCATTAATAAGGAGTTTAAATGCCTTACCATTTATTTTTTGTAACGAATAAATAAACTCTTCATAAAAGCCAGAAACAAATGCGACAACGCCACCAGAAATTCCAGGAACCTTATTGGCGGCTCCCATACCTAATCCCTTTAGGACTAAGAAAATTTTATCGGATAATGTTCTCGTACTTTCCATTAATTTTTGTTTGTTCCTAGTTTTTCTAAAATAAATATAGTTAAAAAACCGGTGACCATTAAAGCTATGGCAGGAATGACATGTGCATTTACATGATTCATTTCAGCATATAGAGAAGGTAATGTACTGTGTTCGGAAAATGTTTTGTAGACTTCGGTAATTTGAGTCTGTTTTTCAAAAATGGAAAGTGTTCCTAGATTAGACACTTCAGAAAAAGGCAAGATGTTTCCTGTTTCTTTTTCTAAAACGGTTTCGGTTAATTTCCATGGCCAAACTTTGTTTAAAGAGCCAAAAATAAATCCTGTTAAGACCGCTAAAGTGGTATTGTGATAATGCTTAAACAACCATTTTAATAGGTGACTAAAGCTTAATAATCCCACAAGAGCTCCGGTTGCAAACAGTACGATTTTTTTGAAATCGAAATCGTGAAGCGCATCGCTTAGCGTTTTATAAGCCCCTAAAATAACTAGAATAAACGAGCCAGAAATACCAGGTAAAATCATGGCGCAAATGGCTATAGCGCCCGCAAAAAATAAAAACCACGGACTGTCGCTACCGTTTAAAGAGGGGAGTGTGGTAATGTAATAGGCCAAAAGCGCACCAGCTATAATACTGAGTATAGAGGCAATATTCCATCGTGTAATTTGTTTACCAACAAAAAATATACTGGCAATAATTAACCCGAAGAAAAACGACCAAATAAGAACAGGATGATGCTCTAATAAATACTTAGCTACTCGCATAAAGGTGATAAAACTCACCACTATACCAGTAAGTAAGGCTAAAAGAAAATTGCCGTTTAACTGTTTCCAAAATGCAGATAAGCCATCTTTCTTTAAAGTTTTAAAAAGGGAAAGATTTATACCACTAATGGTTGAAATAAGTTCTTCGTAAATTCCAGAAATAAATGCGATAGTACCACCAGAAACTCCAGGAACAGCATCGGCCGCCCCCATGGCTAATCCTTTTAATGAAATTATAAAATAATCTTTGAAACGTCGTTGCATTTTCAGGTTTTAAATTCGAAACCCAAAGGTATGAATTTTACCTAGACAGCAAGAGCTAATCTTTAGGTTTAAGCGCTTTTTTTACAAGTTTAGACTTATAGGTTTCAGGAAAAAGCTCCTCAATTATAAAAATATAATCGGGGTTATTGTGTAAGCCGTTTTTTAAATGGAAGGTTGCTTTATCTGGCTCATTTCCTTTAAAATATAAACCCGCTAAACGATATTCTATTTCTGCATTTTCCGGATAAAACTCAGAAGCTTGCAACAAATTGTAAATTGCAGCATCGGGTTCTCCAATTTTAATAAGTATGTCGCAACGCGATAACCAAGTATTTAATTCGTAGTTACCAAGTTCTAATGCTTTTTTATAGCCGCGTTCTGCTTCCTCTAAAAAGTTTAATCGCTGATTAATTTGGGCGTATAATTTCCAGTACTTTACATTGTCGGCATCAATATTAATAGCTTTATTAATATAATATAATGCTTTTTGGTAGTTGCGTTGTTTGCTATAAAAGCGTGTTATGGCCACCCAACCTTTATCTAATAAGGGGTCTTCGTGAACTGTTTTGTAAAAGTATTTTACGGCCAAATCTATTTTACCTAATTTTTCGTAACAGTGTCCTATACGTAATAGCGCAAAAGAGGTAGGATCGTCTAAAGTTAAGGAAGTGGTATAGCTTTCTATAGCTTCTTCAAAACGTTTTAGTTTTTCTAGAACTTTACCTTTTTCTATATACGCACCTACAAATGTATCGTCAGAAATTATGGCAAATTCGTAAGCAGCAATGGCTTTTTTATATCGTTTTAAAGCAAAGTACTGTTTTCCTAATTGGTGCCAAGCAACTTCGCTATATGGATTATTGTCTAAGTACACATTTAAATACTCAATAGCTTCTTCATGTTGCTCCATAAATTCGAAACAATAAATCATGTTGTAAAGCGCAGAGTAATCTTCAACATCTTCTTCTAAACATTTAATAAAGCTGTCTTTTGCTTCTTCGAACTTGTCAAGAAATAAATACTCCATCCCGATTAAAGAATACAAATCTGCTGTTTCTTCAGATAAGTGAATGGCTTTTTTTAAGACATCGATAGCTTGTTCGTGTTGATCTCTTTTAGATAAGATATTTGCCTTTTGAATGTAAATTTCTTCGTTCTGGGGTTCTAACAAATACAACTCATTAAGCATAGCGTCTGCTTGCTCTAGTTTGTTTTCGAAAACGTAAACTTCAATTTTGAAAAGTTTTAAATTGGTATTAGAAGGATGTTGGTCTAAACCCAATTTAATGGCTTTTTTTGCTAATGCAATTTTGCCCAGATCTAAATAATAATGAATAATGTTTTCGAATTCTTCTGAATCAAAAAATAAAACATGATTTGTTTTAAGCATTGATTCAAATTTAGTTAAAGGTATTTCGTTGTTGTTAGGACTGAACTCCATAGGCGACTGTATATGGTTTCTTATACCATTAAATGTAACGCTCAAATTTACGCATTATTAAAAAACCATATTAATCTTTTCAACAAAGTAATCAACAAGGTGCAGTGAAATAGCGGTATTTGGGGTTTATTCTTTTGATTTTTAGTGAATTATGCTATCTAAAATGTTGATAATAATCTGACATCCCTCGGTTATTTCTTCCTTAGAAATGGTTAAAGGAGGGGTAATTCGTATCGCACGAGGCTCAAAAAGCAGCCAAAAAGCGATTAATCCTTGCTCCTGACCCTTAAGAATGACCTCATTTGTAACCTCGGCACTTGTTGTTAAAGCAGCAAGCATTAAGCCTTTTCCACGTATTTCGGGAATTAAAGGATGTTTTAATAAGTGTCTTATAAGTTGCTCTTTTTCTAAAGCTTCGGCCATTAAATTGGTTTGTGTAACCACTTTTAAAGTAGCTAGAGCTGCTGCAGCAATTACAGGATGGCCGCCAAAAGTTGTTATGTGCCCCATTTTAGGACCATTGCTTAATAAACTCATAAGTTGGGTAGATGCCGTAAATGCACCAATAGGCATACCGCCTCCTAGGCCTTTACCCATTACTAAAATATCTGGGGTACAGTTATAATTTTCAAAGCCAAAAAGTTTTCCTGTTCTTCCTATTCCAGGTTGGATTTCATCTAAAATTAATAAGGCACCTACGGCTTCGCATTTTGCTTTTACCTTGGCTAGATAATTGTTTTTAGGTTCTATAAAGCCGGCACCACCTTGAATAGTTTCCAAAATTACGGCAGCTGTTTTTGTGGTGATGTCCTCTAAATCGGCTTCGTTATTAAACGTAATAAGTTTCGTTCCGGGAACAAGTGGTCTGTAAGCTTGTTTGCGTTCTTCGAACCCCATAACACTCATGGAGCCCATAGTGTTTCCGTGGTACGCATGTTTTGCGGCTATAATTTCGCTTCTGCCTGTAGCACGTTTAGCTAACTTTAAAGCACCCTCTATGGCTTCGGTACCAGAATTTACAAGATAGGTTTGTTCTAAAGGAGCAGGAGTGTGGTCTGCAATAAATTTAGCTAAATCTACAGCTGGTTTTTGTATATACTCTCCATAGACCATAACATGCATATATTGGTCTAATTGTGTTTTAATGGCTTGAATGACTCCTGGATGGCTATGACCTAAAGTACACGCAGAAACACCGGCAACAAAATCTAAATAGGCTTTGTTATTGGTGTCGAAAATATAAGAGCCTTTAGCATGCGAAATTTCCATGGCTAAAGGATGAGGCGATGTTTGTGCTTGATATTTATAAAAATCGGTCTTCATTATATTAATTTGCGCGCTTTAGCGGAGTAGGTAATTTATCTTGCGGTTTTAACGGTGCATTAGGTTTTGGGATAGAATCCTGACTCGGTAAATGCCGCGATGCTTTAGAGGGTTCTTGAAGGTTTTTTGCTTTATTACTTTCTTCGGCATGTTCTGCACGTTTTAATAGGGCTTCATCGAAAAACTCTTCTTGTGGCACATAAGGTTCTAAGCCTTTTATTATTGGAAGATTAAGTGGCGGATCGTCTTTAAATAAATCCTCTACACTCGTTGGGCGCTCTTCCTCTCGCCAATCGAAACCCCTTAATTTCCTAGCATTAGCAGGGTATTTCGATTCTGGGTACAAAGTGCCATCTACCTGATTTACTTTTCGTAATTCGTTAATTTCATTACCACTAAATAATATGACGATATTTGCTGATTTCGATTTTTCAATCCCAATCAGTTCTTGTTTTTCGTTTCTTGCGTAATAAATAGACTCGGCATTTCTTACGATATCAACTTGTCGTAATTGATTTTCATCATTGAATAATCCGTATAATTTTTGCCCCGTAATTTGGTTAAATCCTTTGCCAACCGTGTCTTTACTAATAATAAAAGCGTTGTCGAAAACGATAAGAGAGTCTAGTCGTTCTTTTTTGGGATGCGATTTTATATGTATGGTATCTCCCGTCATTTGGTTGTCGTAATTCCATAAAATTGGACGACGTTTTACGGCGAAATTATCTTTAACATTTAATCTAGACAGGTTAATAAGTTGTGTTAAACCTGAACTTTGATCGACGTGAATAGAATCAGCTTTCCCACTCATATCGGTTTTGTACATTTTTACATTTCTAAAAGCTCTGGTTATACGATGTTCTGGTTTTCCTGTAACCATAAGAGTGTCGCCATGTATATAAAGGGAATCTTTTTCCTGAACAGAAATGGCTAGCGCACGTTTTGTAATAAATACCGAATCTTTTGCACGATACACTTCGGCATAATGCCCTCTAATAACGCTTTTATTCAGAGTGTCGGTAACTGTTATGTTATTGGTTGCCGAAGCAAAACTGGTATTCCTATTAAAGTATAAACTATCGCCTTCAACTGTACGGTTGTCGTAATCTATTCTAGAATTTTTTATAAAATACCCGATGTCATTTTTAGTGTCGTAAAAACCACGTTCACAATATATTTTAGAGGTTTCTCCAGTAATGGTGCTAGGGCCATACATATAGGCCAAAGCATTATCTGTGTAGTAATCTAATTGTTCCGTATTTAAAACATATTCGGGGTTAACCAGGTTTACATCGCGAACAAATTGGTATTTTTTTACATTCATATAATACCTCCCAATGCGGCTGGTAATAGTTCCAGAAGAATCTCGAACTACAGTACCTCCACTTTTGTAAAAGGCTTGTTGTTTTGCACGGTCAAAGTAGAGGGTGTCTGTGGTTAAAACCGAACTAGGCTCGGTTAAAACGACGTCGCCACTTGCAAAGGCAAGTTTAGTTTTTCCGCTATATTCAACATATTTTGCATCCATATTTATGGTGTCGCCTTGTTTCATTTTTACATGACCGTAAGCTTCAATAAAGTCTTCTTTTCCGTAGTGAATAGCTTGGTCGCACCACATATTTACGCCTTCGTGAATAATGTGTATTTGGCCAGAATCGTCTCGAGTTAATACTTTTGCTCCCGGATAATTGGCCTCGTCGAAGGTTAGGAAACCAGAATATTCAATTTCAATGCGTTTTTGTTGCTGTGCGTGCAGGGTAACAAACGATATGAAAAAGCATATAAAAAATATATAGTGTAGTTGAACTGTTTTCAATTTAAAATATTTGAAACAAAAATAAGGATATAAATGATTTGCAATAAGAATTATAAAAGATTTAAGATAAAAAAACCTGCTTAAAAATGAATTAAGCAGGCTTTTTAAAACGTTAAAGAAACGAAATTTTATCTAAAAATGGTTTCTTTTCTATCTGGACCTACAGAAACTATAGTAATAGGAGTTTCTAAAGCTTTTTCTAAAAATTCGATATAAGTGTTTAATGACTTTGGAAGTTGAGAATCGTCAGACATTTTAGTTAAATCTTCACTCCATCCATCAAACTCTGTGTAAATTGGTTCTACATTTTCAGGTTCGATATTGTAAGGGAAATGCTCGATAACTTCACCTTTATATTTATAGGCTGTACACACTTTTAATGTTTTAAAACCAGATAATACATCGGCTTTCATCATCATTAATTGGGTTACTCCATTTACTTGACAAGCATATTTTAAAGCGACTAGATCTAACCAACCACAACGACGTGCACGACCAGTAGTGGCGCCAAATTCATGACCTACTTTAGCCATAGTAGCTCCGTCCTCGTCGAATAATTCTGTAGGGAATGGTCCAGAACCTACACGTGTAGTGTAAGCCTTAAAAATTCCGAATACTTCTCCAATTTGGTTTGGCGCAACACCTAAACCTGTACAAGCTCCTGCAGCAGTGGTATTACTTGATGTTACAAACGGATACGTTCCAAAGTCGATATCTAAAAGCGAACCTTGAGCGCCTTCAGCAAGAATGGTTTGTCCAGATTTTTGTGCTTGGTGTACATATTCTTCAGAATCGATGAAGGTTAAGGATTTTAATACGTCTACAGCTTCAAAAAATTCTGATTCTAATTCTTTTAAGTCGTATTGAATTTCGGCATTGTAGAAATCGATCATCGCTTCGTGCTTATCTGCAAGTGCTCTGTAGCGTTCTTTCCAATCCGATAATTCTAAATCGCCAACACGTAAGCCATTACGGCCAGTTTTGTCCATGTAAGTAGGACCAATACCTTTTAAGGTAGAGCCAATTTTAGCTTTTCCTTTTGAGGCTTCGCTAGCAGCATCTAATAAACGGTGTGTTGGTAAAATAATGTGTGCTTTACGCGAAATTAATAACGATTTTCTGTAATCGACATCTTGCTCTTCAAGCTTGTCTAATTCTTTCTTAAAAATAACGGGATCTATAACAACGCCATTTCCTACTAGGTTTTTTGCATCGTCATGGAAAATTCCAGAAGGGATTGTGTGTAAAACGTGTTTTTTACCATTAAAAACTAAGGTATGTCCTGCATTTGGGCCGCCTTGAAAACGGGCGATAATATTGTATTTAGAGGTAAGTACATCAACAATTTTTCCTTTGCCTTCGTCACCCCATTGTAACCCTAGTAGTAAATCTACTGCCATTATAAAATTTTATTATTTGGTTTTTGTTTTTCTGTTGCCATAAAAATATAGCGAATGATTTTTAATTTCGATATCGAAAACGTCTTCAATAGTTTTTTTTATGGATTGAATTCTCGGATCGCAAAATTCGATAACTTCACCAGTATCTGTTAAGATAACATGATCGTGTTGCTTATCGAAGTACGATTTTTCATAATGTGCTTGATTTTGACCAAACTGATGTTTTCTTACTAAACCACAGCCTAAAAGAAGCTCTATTGTATTGTAAAGGGTAGCACGACTAACGCGATACTTCTTGTTTTTCATGTTTAGATATAGCGATTCTATATCGAAATGAACTTCGCTATCGTAAATTTCTTGGAGTATAGCATAACGTTCAGGCGTTTTACGATGACCGTTTTCCTCTAGAAATTTAGTGAACACATTCTTTACAATGTCCTGATTTTTTGTATCTGATTTTAAACTCATAATTTCACCGCAAATTTACATATATTTTTAGACTCTAGACACTTTATCTATACCATTAATTTTTTTAAGATTCGCAACTAATTTATTCAGCATTGAATTATTCTTAACAATTACGTTTATTTTCCCAGAAAATAAGCCGTCATCGGTTTGAAAACTTATACTTTTAATATTCACGTGCATGTTAGCCGAAATCATTTTAGTAATATCGTTTATCAAGCCCATATTATCTATTCCAGATAATATTAATTGCGACGAAAATTCTTGCTGCGAGGAATCGATCCATTTGGCTTGAATTATTCTATAGGCGTAATTGGATTGCAAAGATACGGCATTTGGACAGTTTTTCTTGTGTACTTTTATACCTTCGTTTACAGTTATAAATCCGAATACCTGATCGCCAGGAATAGGGTTACAACAATTTGATAGTTTATAGTCTAATTTTTCTTCTTCTTTTCCGAAAACGAGTAAATCGTATTTAGAGGTAACTTCCTCTTTATCGAGCTCTTCTTTGGAAATATTGGCTTTACGGGTAATTTTATTTTTGAAAAAACTAACAAGGGCATTACTACGCGATGCAGCATATGCTTTAAGCATCGTGTTATCTATAGCGCCAATACCTATGCGGTAAAATAAATCTAAACTGGTTTTAAGTTTAAAATAATTAACCAACTCGTTGATAGATTTTTCATTTAATTCTATTTTAAGTTGTTTTAATTTTCGTCTTAATATTTCTTTTCCGTCTTCGCCAATGCGTTTTTTGTCTTCTTTTAAAGCCGATTTTATCTTACCTCGAGCTTTTGCTGTCGTGGCATAATCTAACCAGTTTGCATTGGGTTTAGAGTTATCGGAAGTTAAAATATCTACTTGGTCTCCACTATGCAGTTTATAACTTAGCGGTACCAATTTTCCGTTTACTTTAGCGCCACGAGTTCGCATACCTACTTCGGTATGTATGTGGAAAGCAAAATCTAAAGGCGTCGCATCTTTAGGTAAAGATTTTAAATCGCCTTTAGGGGTAAATACAAATATTTCTTTAGAATAGAGGTTTAACTTAAATTGCTCTACAAAGTCTACCGCATTGGTTTCATTATTTTCTAGAGCTTCTTGAAGTTTTGCAATCCAACTATCTAAACTATCCTCTTTATTATCTTCTTGTTTGTATTTGTAGTGTGCGGCGTATCCTTTTTCCGCAATCTCGTTCATGCGCTCACTTCTAATCTGTACTTCTACCCATCGGCCTTTTGGACCCATAACGGTAATGTGAAGGGCTTCGTAACCTGTAGATTTGGGCGAAGAAATCCAATCGCGTAAACGAATAGGGTTAGGGCGAAAATGATCGGTAACTATCGAATAAATTTTCCAGGCCAAGAATTTTTCATTAGCCGTATCACTTTTATAAATGATTCTAACAGCAAACTTATCGTAAACTTCATCGAACGATACGCCTTGTTTCAACATTTTTCTACGGATAGAAAATATGGATTTCGGGCGTCCTTTTATAGTGTAGTTTAAGCCTTCTTTGTCTAAGGATTTCTGAATTAATTCGTTAAACTCTCTTATATATTCGTCTTGTTCTTCTTTACTTTCTTTTATTTTATTCAGAATATCAAAATACACTTCGGGTTCGGTATATTTTAATCCTAAATCTTCTAGCTCTGTTTTAATATTATAAAGTCCGATGCGGTGTGCGAGAGGCGCGTATATATAAAGCGTTTCACTAGCAATTTTAACTTGCTTATCGGCACGCATCGAGTCCATGGTTTGCATGTTGTGCAAACGGTCGGCGATTTTAATAATAATAACACGAACATCATCATTTAGAGTCAGTAACATTTTTCGGAAGTTCTCGGCTTGTAACGAGACATCTTCCATATCTTTTTGAAGTGAAGAAATTTTAGTAAGTCCGTCTACAATTCGAGCAACTGTTTTTCCAAAAAGTTGTTCAATATCTTCTATAGAATATTCTGGGCAATCTTCTACAACATCATGTAAAAGTGCTGCGGCAATACAGGTGGCGTCTAAACCAATTTCTTTAGCTACAAGGCGTGCCACAGCAATAGGATGAAAAATATAAGCTTCACCAGATTTTCTACGCTGATCTTTATGGGCATCAACAGCCACATCGAAAGCCTTACGAATTAATTTTTTATCATCGTCTGTAAGGGTTCGGTAACTTACCTTTAAAAGGTCCTTGTAAGCTTTTGCAATTCTTGCGTTCTCTTGTTCTATTTCGGCATCTGTCATAAAACTAAAAGTAGTATAAAGAAAATTAACTAACAACAGTTTTGCTGTTTTTTGAAAGGTTTATCGCTGGCAGCAGTTATTCTAAAGCTATATACTTTAAAACGGTTTTCATACCCGAGGTTGCATTTTCATGAATGGTAATAATATGTTTGTCGTCCATGGCTGCCGGATTTGGATCTATATAATACACCGGAGTGTTTTCGGGTACGTAATGCATTAATCCTGCTGCGGGATACACTTGCATAGAGGTGCCAATAATAATTAAAATATCGGCTGTTTTGCAAACTTCCATAGCTGTATCTATTAAAGGTACAGCCTCGCCAAACCACACAATATGCGGCCGAATTTGATGTCCTTTAGCACAAACATCACCTAGTTTAATATCGCTGGTACAAGAAAGAATCTCATCGTTTATTACACTTCTTGATTTTAGTAATTCGCCATGCAAATGAATAACATGTGTACTACCTGCACGTTCGTGTAAATCGTCGACATTTTGGGTAATTATAGTTACCTTATACTGCTCCTCTAGAGCCGCTAAATCGGCATGCGCACTATTTGGGTGTACTTCGAGAAGCTGCCGTCTGCGCTGATTGTAAAACTCTAAAACGAGAGCAGGGTTTTTGGCAAATCCTTCGGGAGTAGCAACTTCCATAACATCGTGGCCTTCCCAAAGTCCATCGCTATCTCTAAAGGTTTTTAATCCGCTTTCGGCACTTATGCCGGCACCACTAAGTACAACTATATGTTTCATAAGTTAAAAATAAGAAATCATTTTTATAAATTCGAAGTTTCTTAAACTAGAAACATATTCCATGATTGATAAAGGACTATTAAATCATCTAGAACAGATCCTGACACCTAAGCGTAAACAGCGATTTGATGCGGTTTTGCCAGAGCGCACTAAACATTTTACGGTGGCTACAGAAGACGTTTATCAATTACACAATACCAGTGCTGTTATAAGAAGTTGCGATGTGTTTGGTATTCAAGACGTGCATATTATTGAGGAGCGAAATACTAAAAAAATAGATAGGGAAATTGCTATGGGAGCTCAGAAGTGGGTGGATTTGCACCGGCATAATCATGTGAAAGATTGTATTCGCGATTTAAAACAAAACGGGTATCAAATTGTGGCAACTACACCTCATGAGCAAGATTGTGAGTTACATGATTTTGATGTGACTAAGAAGTCGTGTTTTTTCTTCGGAAGAGAAACCGAAGGGCTATCGGATGTCGTTTTAGAGGAAGCCGATTGTTTTTTAAAAATTCCTATGGTTGGTTTTACAGAAAGTTTAAATATTTCGGTTTCGGCAGCGATTATCTTACAGCATGTGACTACAAAATTGAAGCGAACAGATATAAATTGGCGACTTTCTGAAGAAGAACAACTTGAAAAGCGTATGGATTGGATTAAGAAATCGATAAAAAGTTATGACGATATCGTCGCACATTATTACAAAGACCATTGAGCGTTTTTAAAAGGAACTAACCAAGGCGATTTATCGAATTTCCATTTAAAATAAAACAAAAAAAGAGAACTAATTTAGTCCTCTTTTCTGTTTTATATGGCTTAATTTTTATTTTCAATCCAAATTCTAGCATTTTCAAATGCTTCTAACCAAGGAGAAACTTCGTCTGTTCTTCCTGCTGGATAGTTGGCCCAGTTCCATTGGAAAGTCGAGCGCTCTATATGTGGCATGGTTACTAAATGTCTTCCCGTAGCATCGCACATCATTGCGGTGTTAAAATCCGAACCGTTTGGATTATGAGGGTAACCTTCGTAGCCATATTTTGCTACAATATTATATTGATTCTCGTCTTTAGGTAAACTGAATTTTCCTTCACCATGAGAAATCCAAACTCCTAATGTACTACCTTCTAAAGAGGATAACATTACCGAATTATTTTTCTGAATTTTTACCGAAGTAAACGAACTTTCGTGTTTATGAGAATCGTTATGTAGCATTTTTCCGTGAACATCGTGCTCCGGATTAATTAGTTCTAATTCCATCCAAAGCTGACATCCGTTACAAATACCAACAGATAATGTGTCTTCTCTTTTAAAGAAATTCTTTAATGCCGTGTTGGCCTTTTCGTTGTATAAGAATGCTCCAGCCCAACCTTTAGCCGAACCTAAAACATCTGAGTTAGAGAAGCCTCCAACAGCACCTATAAACTGAATATCTTCAAGCGTTTCACGACCAGAAATTAAATCGGTCATATGCACATCCTTTACATCAAAACCAGCTAAATACATAGCGTTAGCCATTTCGCGTTCAGAATTAGATCCTTTTTCACGAATAATAGCAGCCTTTGGTCTTGGCTTGCTAGCATCTATTTTAGGAAGTTTTCCTGTAAAATGTTCAGGGAAAGTATATGTTAAAGGTTGTGTTTTATAATTGTTGTAACGTGCCTCAGCTAAATTATTAGCCGTTTGTTTTTGGTCTAATAAATAAGATGTTTTATACCAAACATCTCTTAATTCGGCAACATTAAAAGTGAATGCATCTTCGTTGTTTTTTATAGAAACCGTTCCAGATGTATTTGCTGTACCAATTTTGAAAATTTCAATACCGTTTTCAGAAAAATCTTGTTCTATAGCAGCATCGGCCTGAAAAACAAGTCCGGCATTTTCTGCAAATAACACTTTAATGGTGTCTTCTTCATTTAAACCAGAAAGATTGATATCTGCTCCTAAATTTACATCGGCAAAACACAATTCTAATAAGGTTGTAATTAATCCGCCCGAAGCAACGTCGTGTCCGGCTTGGATTTTATCGGCTTTTATTAAGTTTTGTACGGTGTTGAACGCCTTCTTTACAAAACTTGAATCTGTAACATCTGGCGTTTCGTTTCCAATAGCATTTAACGACTGGAAGAACGAACTTCCTCCTAATTTAAAGTTGTCTTGCGATATGTTGATGTAGTAGATGTTTCCGCCATCGGCTTGTAAAACAGGCTCAACAACTTTAGAAATTTCGGTACAATTGGCTGCAGCCGAAATAATAACTGTTCCAGGAGCAATAACATCTTCGTTAGGATATTTTTGCTTCATAGACAATGAATCTTTTCCTGTAGGGACGTTAATGCCTAAATCGATAGCAAATTCAGACACAGCTTGTACAGCTTTGTATAAACGTGCATCTTCACCTTCGTTTTTACAAGGCCACATCCAGTTTGCCGATAATGACACACTTTTTAAATTGTCTTTTAAAGGCGCCCAAACAATATTGGTAAGCGACTCGGTAATGGCATTTCTGCTTCCTGCATCTGGATGAATTAACGCCGAAATAGGAGCGTGCCCAATACTTGTGGCAATCCCTTCTTTTCCGTTATAATCTAAAGCCATAACCCCAACATTATTTAATGGGATTTGTAATGTTCCCACACATTGTTGCTTGGCTACTTTACCGCCAACACATCGATCTACTTTGTTTGTTAACCAATCTTTACAAGCCACAGCTTCTAACTGTAACACTTGCTCAAGGTAGATTTTTAAGTTTTTAGTTTTATAACGCGGATTTTTATAATTACGGACAACCGTATTATCTGTTAAAATGGTTTTAGGAGAACTTCCAAACATGTCTTCCATGGCTAAATCCATAGGTTTGTGGCCATTGGTTTTAGATTCGAAAGTAAAGCGATTGTCACCCGTAACATCCCCAACAGTATACATTGGAGAGCGTTCGCGATCTGCTATGTTTTGAAGTGTTTCTATATGTTTTTCGGCAATAACAAGTCCCATACGTTCTTGAGATTCGTTCCCGATAATTTCTTTGTCAGATAGAGTAGGGTCGCCAACAGGAAGCGCATCTAAATCGATGTTTCCACCAGTATCTTCAACCAATTCCGATAAACAATTTAAATGTCCACCAGCCCCGTGATCGTGGATAGAAACAATATAATTGTCGTCGCTTTCTACCATACCACGCACAGCGTTAGCAGCACGTTTTTGCATTTCTGGGTTAGATCGTTGTACAGCATTTAATTCTATACCAGATTCAAAAGCCCCTGTATCTGCAGAAGATACAGCAGCACCACCCATTCCTATGCGGTAATTTTCACCACCAAGAATAACTATTTTATCTCCTTCTTTTGGAGTGTCTTTTAAGGCTTGATCGGCTTTTCCGTAACCAATTCCACCTGCTTGCATAATAACCTTATCGAATCCTAATTTTCTAGCTTTTGCTTTGCTTGAAGATGCGTTTTCTTCATGCTCGAATGTTAATACAGACCCGGTAATTAAAGGCTGGCCAAATTTGTTTCCAAAGTCCGATGCACCATTACTTGCTTTTATTAAAATGTCCATTGGTGTTTGGTATAACCACGGACGAGCATCCATTTTTTGCTCCCAAGGGCGGTTTTCTTCTAATCGAGAGTAAGCTGTCATGTAAACGGCAGTTCCCGCTAAAGGTAAAGATCCTTTTCCTCCGGCAAGTCTATCTCTAATTTCTCCACCAGATCCTGTGGCAGCACCATTAAAAGGCTCTACTGTTGTTGGGAAGTTATGGGTTTCTGCTTTTAGGGAAATTACAGATTCAAAATCTTTAGTTTGATAAAAGTCCGGTTTATCTGCAGTTTTAGGTGCAAATTGTTCTACCACAGGACCTTTTACAAAAGCAACATTATCTTTATAAGCCGAAACGATATCGTTAGGGTTTTTGTTTGAAGTTTCACGAATCATTTTAAATAATGATACCGGTTTTTCTTCACCATCAATAACAAACGTTCCGTTGAAAATTTTATGACGACAGTGCTCTGAGTTTACTTGCGAAAACCCGAAAACTTCAGAATCGGTAAGCGGACGACCAATTTTTTTAGCAACACCTTCTAAGTATTCAACTTCTTCGTCACTTAAAGATAACCCTTCTTGTATGTTGTAAGCGGCAATGTCTTCAATATTTAAAATAGCCTCTGGTTTAATATCAATAGTAAACGACTCTTGATTTAATCCGTCGAATTTTTGAGAAATCATAGGGTCGAAATCAGAAAAATCTTCGGCCACAGCTTCAAATTCTTCAATTCTTATGATGCCTTCAATACCCATATTTTGAGTAATTTCAACAGCATTGGTACTCCAAGGCGTAATCATAGCAGCTCGTGGTCCAATAAAAAAAGCATCTAAAGATGCTTCTTCTAGTTTTGGCCGGAAGCCAAAAAGCCATGTTAATTTTGAAATAGTTTCAGTAGATAATTCTTTAACTGTTTGTACAGCAAATATTTTGCCGTTTACGTTTCCAAAGAAATGAATCATATAATAAGGTTTGTATTATTTTTTTTAGAAAGCACAAAATTAGTGTTTTTTAGCGATATTTTTTGAAAAATAATACAGTCTTTTTCAAGAGGATGTCAACTTTAGTATATAAAAAAAAGCAACCCAAATGGAGTTGCTTTTTGTAATTCTATTTTTATGTTTAGCCCATTAATTTCGTTTTAACAAGGCCATGTAGAAACCATCGTATCCTGTTTTATGAGCATAGATATTATCGTCTTTTTCTAAGGTGAAATCTTTACCAAATTCTGAAGCTAAAAACGTTTTAACCTGATCTTGATTTTCTGAAGGTAACACCGAACATGTAGCGTAAACCATTTTACCGCCAGATTTTACCATTCTAGAATATTTTTGAAGAATGTCTTGCTGAGTTGCACGAATACGATCTAAAAATTCTGGTTGTAATTTCCACTTTGCATCTGGGTTTCGTCGCAAAACTCCTAATCCAGAACACGGGGCGTCTATTAACACACGGTCGGCTTTATCGTATAATTTCTTAATTACTTTTGAAGAATCGATATGGCGAGGCTCGATATTATGAGCGCCATCACGTTTCGCACGTCGTTTTAATTCGTGTAATTTATGTGCATAAATATCTAAAGCAATTATCTGACCTTTGTTTTCCATTAAAGACGCTAAGTGCAGCGTTTTTCCTCCCGCTCCAGCACAGGTGTCTACCACACGCATACCAGGTTCTACCTCTAAATATTTTGCAACCAATTGCGAAGATGCATCTTGTACTTCAAAAAGTCCATTTTTAAAAGCCTCTGTAGAAAATACATTGGCGCGTTCCTTTAATTTTAGGGCATCTGGATAGCCTTTAATAAATTCCGTTTCAATATCGATATCGAATAAATCGGCTTGTAATTTATCTTTAGTAACCTTTAAAGTGTTGGTTCTTAAAATAACATCGGCTTGCTCATTTAAAGCAGCAATTTCTTTGGTCCAAAGCGATTCTCCTAATTCGGCAACACCAATTTGGTCCATCCAATCTGGGATAGATTCTTTAAATTTTCTGATATTCGATAATTCATCAAAACGGCCTTTAATTTTTCGAGAAGGCGTGTTTTCAAAATATTTCCAATCTGGTAATTTAATGCCTTTTAGGGTGGCCCAAACGGCAAACATTCTCCAAATATTATCTCTGTCGAACGGTTCTTTAACGTCTGCAATTTCAGCGTAAAGGCGTTTCCAACGTACAATATCGTAAGTGGTTTCGGCAACAAAACCTCGGTCTCGGCTTCCCCAGCGTTTATCACGTTTTAATAATTGTTGAACAACTTTGTCGGCATAAGCTCCTTCATTAAAGATTTGCATTAATCCGTCTACTACCGCAAAGCATAAATTTCTATGTAATCGCATTTTGTGTATTTAAGGCCACAAAGGTAAGTTTAATTAATTATTTTTAGCCAAAATTTTAATAAATGCGACTAATAGCGAGCCTTTTACTTTTTATATTAATAAGTTCTTGTAAGCAAGACGTTGAAAAACCTCTTAAATTTTATAAATCTGTTTCTGTTCAGGATATTTATAACGATTCCTTAAGTATTCGGGCTATAGAATTAATGGGCGATGGTACTTTGGCCTTTGCTGCCGATAAAGGCACGTACGGTTTGTATTTTCCGAAGAACGAACAATGGGCAACTTCTAAACAACTTCACGACTCGGTACCGTTACATTTTAGAGCTGTAGCGCATACTGCCAATGATTTTTTTATGTTGAGTATTGAAAGTCCGGCTTTATTATACAAAACAGGTGACGATGGCCAAATGGCTCTAGTTTATAAAGAAGAAGGAGAAGGTGTGTTTTATGATGCTATGACCTTTTGGAATGATAAAGAAGGGATTGCTGTGGGCGATAGTGTTAACGGCTGTTTATCTATAATTATTACCAGAGACGGCGGTGAATCTTGGCAAAAGTTAGCATGCGATAATGTGCCAAAATCTAGTGCAGGCGAAGGGGCTTTTGCGGCAAGTAATACCAATATAAAAGTATTAGGAGACAAGGCGTGGATTGCCACCACGAGCGGAACAATTTTTTATACAGAAAACAAAGGACTTTCTTGGAGAACTATTACAACACCCATGCAAAATACTGAAGCTACGCAAGGTATTTATTCTATAGATTTTTACGATGCGCAACACGGATTTGCCATTGGGGGAGATTATACCAAACCTGAAGGCAATACCAATAATAAAATGAAAACCGTAGATGGAGGAAAAACCTGGCAATTGGTTGCTAATGGTCAAGCTCCTGGGTATAAAAGTTGTGTGCAATATATGCCAAACCAAAATGCTCAGACATTGGTTGCTGTGAGTTTTAATGGCATAGATCTATCTAACGATGGTGGAACTTCATGGAAACATATAAGCGACGAATCGTTTTACACCTTAAGATTTGTAAACGATTCATTGGCCTATGCAGCCGGACAAGGGCGTATTTCTAAATTGAAGTTTAATAGGTAATTATTTGCTTAAGGTTAGTTTGGCGAGATAGTCGTAATGGTCGCCGGCTTGTATGTTTTCACAATTTAAACCTACGGTAAGACAGGCTGTTTTTAAGGTTTCAAAATCTAAATACAACCAGGTTAGCGGCGTTTCTTTTTCACCTTTATAACTTAAAAAATAGTCCAATTCGCCATAGTAGTTTGCATTGGTGTCTATCCACATGCCACCATCTTCATCTTTATACATGTATAAAATATCGGAGGAGTCTATTAAAATTTGTCCGTTAGGTTTTAAAAGTGATTTTAAATGCGATAAGTATTTGGTTACATAACTTAATTTCTGAAAAATTCCAGTACCATTCATTAAGAGTAAAATGGTGTCGAACTGTTCAGTTTCATCTAGAATAGAAGCGACATGGGCATGATTAACGCCACGAATTTTCGATACCGAAATAGCGCCTTCAGAAATATCTATAGATTTTACAACCAATCCTTTGTTTTGAAGATACAAACTATGACTTCCAGCTCCGCAACCTACATCGAGAACATGGCCTTTGGCTAGTTTTAGTGCTTTTTGTTCTAGTTTGGGCATGCTTTTAAAATCTCTAAACAAGTATGGGATAGGTAAAACATCCTCGTCGGAAATGTTTGTCGAGGTGATAATATCTTCAGTATAATCACCGTTCTGATAATCTAAAAGTGCTTGTCCTAAAAGGTCTTTCATAATAATTAGAATTGATTTTTCTTCGTGGGCTAATAAATGATTTATTTCAATTAAATTGTATTTTTACCACATGCAAGACATATTAAAACAGCTGCCTAAACAGGCCAAAGATAAGCATAACGAGAATACTAACTTTTTTAAAAAATTAAAAAAGAAGCCGCCCAAGCAATTAGATTACTTGATGCAAGAATTGCATGATGCAGAATTTGAACGTACCGATTGTTTAGAGTGCGCCAATTGCTGTAAAACCACAGGACCCTTGTTTACAGATAAAGATGTAGAGCGTATAGCCAAACATTTTAAAATGAAAACCCAGCATTTTATCTCGCAGTTTTTAAGAATAGATGAAGATAACGACTATGTGTTGCAAAGTGTTCCGTGTACATTTTTGGGTGCCGATAATTATTGTTCAATTTACGATGTGCGTCCAAAGGCATGCCGTGAATTTCCGCATACCGATAGAAAAAAGTTTCAACAAATTTCTAACCTCACATTAAAAAATGTTGCAATTTGTCCGGCAGCTTTTAATATTGTTGAAGAAATGAAAAAACGTATAAAGTAGTTTATGAAAAAAATACTAATATTTATTTTAGTTGGTTTTTCTTTTAATTTAAGCTTTGCCCAAGATTGGATGACTAATTTGGAAGTGGCAGAGCGCTTGGCCTTAGCACAAAACAAATTAATTGTAGCGGTTTGGCAAAATTCCTATTTTAATGGCATCCCTGCCTTTGTTGATAATAATAAAGGCGAGCAGGTTTTTGTTGAAAATATTATCGATGAACCCGTTGTAGACAGCCTGCTATGGGCACATTTTATTCCGGTGATGTTACTAGAAGATGATTATGAGAAACTGTATAAACGTATAGAAAACAGATCGAACGATTATAAAACTAAATTTAGTGATGATAGTTTTAAGGTGATGGATGCGAATGGAAATATCTTAAATGTTACCGCTAACAACTACATGTTAAATCTTACAAATTTTTTACATAAGTACAGTATGGACATGTCGTTTTTAGAAACTAAAATGATAAATTATAAGAAAGAAAAAAACTTTTATTCGGCGTTTTATGTAGGGGCTCAATATTTAGATTTTGCTTTTTTTGCCAAACAGGAAGTCCGTCCAGAACTTGCAGATTTAGCGGGTATTTATCTGGATGAAGCGGCAGGTTATATAAATACAGAACCTGAAGAAAGTAGGGCCGCCATTACGCAACGTGTACATTTGTTGAACATACAAAAATATCTTATTTTAGAAAGACCTAATAAAGTACTACGCCAATTAAAAAGGATAAAAGAGGATGAGGTAGCAGCGGTGAATAAAAATTTACGTTCGTTTTTATATTACTCGGCTTATACCATGCTTCACGATACCGAAAATGTAGCCGTTTGGCAACCGAATGTAACGGCTTTAGATAGGCGAAAATTGATGAGTTTAATGAGCAACATACCCCATTAATTTGGAAGCTATATTTACATGTTTTGAAACAATTCCGTCACTTCACCGAAGTCTGATTCTGGTGGGAGGGATTACGTTTTTCTGGATTTTAGAAGGGGCTGTGCCTTTATTTAAATTCAATTATAAAAAATGGAAACATGCTTGGCCTAACTTGTTCTTTACCCTTACAACTATTGTAATTAATTTTGGCTTAGCATTTATCCTTTTAAAAACATCAGATTGGGTTACGGCGAATAATTTTGGAATAATCAATTGGTTGCCAAACATGCCGCTATGGCTATATGTGCTTTTGGGCGTTTTACTTTTAGATTTCTTCGGAGCCTATTTAGCGCATTATGTAGAGCATAAAGTAAAACCCTTATGGATGGTGCATTTGGTGCACCACACAGACCATAATGTAGATACCACTACCGGAAACAGACATCACCCCATAGAGAGCGTGATTCGGTTTGTGTTTACACTTGTCGGTATTTTTATTGTTGGTGCGCCAATTGCGGTGATCATGATTTACCAATCGCTATCGGTAATTTTTACGCAACTTACACATGCCAATATTAAAATGCCTCGCGCCCTAGATAAAGCTATAAGTTACGTGTTTGTGTCTCCAGACATGCATAAAGTGCATCATCATTATGTATTGCCATATACCGATTCTAACTACGGAAATATTTTTTCTATTTGGGATAGACTATTCGGGACGTATATGGAGTTAGATCGCGAAAAATTAACTTATGGAGTAGATACTTTTCCAGATGAAAAAACAAATAGTAATATTAAAGATTTGTTGAAACAACCGTTTCATAAATATCGTAAACCGACAACTTTTGATGCTTCAAAATAGTTGCCTCGCATAGAGTTGATAGAAAAAAGGTGCAGAGGAGCCAAGTAGTAATGGAATTTGTTTACACGGAGTTACATGCTAGCTCTTATTTTTTATATACTTTAAAATTAAAACTGTCAGTACCTAATAATCCAGTTCCACTAACGCCTTCAATGCTTCCTGTAAAAATGGTATTTAGGTCTGAACAATAAAATTCAATTATTGCTTCTCCTTGTTCATTAGTAATTATGTCTGGTTTCCAGAATAGGGTATTACGATAATCAGGGAAAGGATCATTTACAGTTTCTTTATCATAAATAGGTTGGTAAAACTCACGTTTGCCGTAGTACCCTTTGAGCATCTTTAAATTGAACTTATTTAGAAGTTCTTCTTCTGTATATTTTTTTTCTCGGTATGGGACTCTGCTTACTCTATTTTCTGCCAAATATATTTTACCTTCAATAGGTTTTCTCCTGTAATCTTCGGGGTGATTTATGCAATTCAAATTACCATAACGACAGACATAATCTGTTAATTCAAGTTTCGCTAAACTATCTAAAGCTCCCAAATATTTATTCCTGAAAACCTGATCTTTCTTGGCTGAAAGCACAACTTCATCCAGTTTGTTAACTTTATCTGATACAATTAAAGGTTCTCTATTATCTTCTAATGATTCTACTTTTAATTTTGGAAAAGGATAGTTTATTGGCGTTGTCTTACTATTTATATTAATGATGTCAAATGAATTATCTTTAATATCGATAACATATTTAGGTTTGTTTTGTGTCAGGGGTTTTATATAAAAATAACCTTTTTCTCCCAATTTGAAATGTTTGTAATTAATGCCTAAAATTCCGTTGGAATCTGTAAATATAAAATCCTTACCTCTTAAAGAATCTGGTGTATAAGCCATTACAACCTGTTGTTGTTCCGTTTTAGGTTTTTTAGTAACTCTATCCAATCGAATCTTGCCAGTAATGGAGTCAGAAAGAATAGGTTTTCTTAGTTTGTTTTCTTTTAAATTCTCTTCATTCCAAACGTATCGTCTCCACCCTTGGGTGAGTAATAATAGGTTTAAAGCATCATGCCTATTTATATTGTCTTCATTAAAATAATAAATAGGGTCATAAATATTTCCCTTTAATTGCGTTGATAAATGATAGTGAGTTAGTATGTTTTTTGGTTCAAATTTATTTTGATAAGCATTATCGTAAATACTTAACCCTAAATGAGCTTCAACGGGTTCACCGTCTTTATCTGTAGCCTTTATTTTTAAGGTTGCTTTTTCTCTAGTTTTATATTCGCTTTTGTTTAAAATTGTTTTTATGTTTAGTTTTTGGTCTTGTTTAACATAAACTAAACGTTCTGCAATAGGTTTTAAATTAGTATTAATTAGGGTTATTTCTGCAATGCCTTGTGGAATATCTTTTAAAGGTATTTTTATAATAATCTCATCTCTTAATTTAGCAGAAGCCACACTGTAAATAATACCTCTTATTTGTAGTTGTAAGTATATAGATTCTGGTTTTAGGTCTCTACTTTGAGCTATTTTAAAAGTTAAAAAATCATTTGTGTTTGCTATTAAACTGAGGGTTTTGCCGGTAGGTTTAATTTCTGGTAATGGGTATTTTTTGTCAGACTCAGTAAGCTGAATATAATAATTGTTTGTTTTTTTTGGCATGAAATTAATACTTCCCATGCCAGCATGAATACTTTTAAAATTAAAAAGCGGTAAATTATTTTCGTATAAAACTCCAGAAACATCAACAGGTAGCCCTTTTTTGTTTGTGGCTTTAAATGCAAGTGTGTTTTCAATATCAGAAACTAAATAACCGCCTTCGGGAAATAACGAAAATTGGGCTATGGAATCATTTTTAACGGCAGTATTGTTAATTTTTTCTTTTATGTTTTTAACAATGGTCACCTTTTTTAGTGCATAAAATGCTTCTTGATTGCGGAAGTAGGAATGTTCGCTGTATGCAGCAAGTGAGTAACGTCCTGTTTTTAATGAATCTTGAATGTAAAGATGACCATCAACAAAGCCATTTTCTATTTCATATTTTTCTTTCCAGACCGCTTGTTTTGTTTCGTCGTTAATTAATTGAATATAGAGCGTTTTATTTCTTTTAGAAGGAGTTAGATATTGTGCATTTAAAACGTAGGCTTTGAACCATAAGTTTTCTTCGGTTTCATAAATACTCTTACTTGTTTGAAGGTAAATATTATCTAAGGATTGATTGTCTGTTAACTTTTGAAAATTATCGGCTATAATATCAATTACATTTCTATTATTCTGAGAATGGAGCACACCAAAAATAAAATAAAAACATATTAAAATGTATTTTAACCTTTCATTCATTTTATCGAAAATGTTTTTCGGCTTGCGTGTAACTAATTATACAACACATATTTTTTACGCATTTTCTTATACGCATCTAAACCGGTTTTCCAAGATTGTTTAATTTCGGTCACACTTAAATTGCCTTCAATTTGTTTCTGAAGTTTTTTAGATCCTGCTAACTTAGTGAAAAATGCATTAAAAAACTCAGTTTTATTTGCTGTTGCTTGATACGCTTTAATAAGATAAGCTAAATTAATCTGATTCAGTTGTTTTTCGTTGGTTAAATCTACCCCGTAACACAGTTTTCCTTCATGCTTCGGGTGTTTTGCACCATCGTTAGGTTTCGGCGTATAACTAAAGGTCTGATTTTTCAAAAATGGTGACCCATACACCTGAAACTGGGTATTTGTTCCGCGGCCAGCATTAACATTGGTACCTTCAAAAAAACATAAACTCGGATATAAATTAATCGATTGGTCGTTAGGTAGGTTTGGCGATGGTTTTATAGGTAAATGGTAAAGAGAATCGTGGGTATAATGCTCCATTTTAATAACAGTCAGTTCACAGGTCACCTTATTTGTTAACCAACGTTCGCCGTTAATCATTTGCGCATATTCTCCAATCGTCATGCCATGAACCACAGGAACAGGGTGCATACCAACAAAACTTTTGTGCTCCATTTCTAAAATCGGGCCATCAATATACCGTCCGTTTGGGTTTGGTCGATCTAAAATTAAAACCGGAATATTGTTTTCTGCACAGGCTTCCATAACATAATGCAGAGTCGAAATATAGGTGTAAAAACGGGCTCCCACATCTTGAATGTCGAAAATCAATAGGTCTATATTTTTAAGCTGATTTGCCGTTGGTTTTTTATTCGATCCGTATAACGAAACAATTGGCAATTTGGTTTTTGTATCTATTCCGTCTTTTACAACTTCGCCAGCATCTGCAGTACCTCGAAACCCATGTTCTGGAGAAAACACTTTGGTAATGCTTACATCTAATTGCAATAACGAATCTACAAGGTGCGTAAAACCATCATCGGTTTTAAATATAACCGAAGTTTGGTTCGCGACGATTCCAATTTTTTTGCCTTCTAAAAGCGGAAGATAATCTTGAGTTCTGTTTGCACCAACAATAATGGTGCTATCGTTTTGAATAATAGAATGATTTGTGTTTGAGTTTTTGGATATAGGTTTTGCCAGACAACCACAAGAAATCATGATGAAAACAAATAATAAAACTGTATTTTTGAGGACATTTAAATGCATACCAATAATTTGAATTACGAATATTTTTTAGCCAAGCGTATAATAGGCAATAAAGCGTATAAAAGTAGTGTATCGGCACCAATAATAAAAATTGGAATCGCGGCAATTACAATTGGTATTGTGGTTATGATGATTGCCATTGCTACGGGAATAGGGCTGCAGCAAAAGATTAGAGATAAGGTAGTTGCATTTAATGGACATATCACCATTTCTAATTTCGATAGTAATAATTCGCAAGAAAGTGTGGTGCCTATTTCTACACATCAAGAGTTTTATCCCGAATTTAAGAGTGTAGAAGGTATAAATCATATTCAAGGTGTGGCGACTAAGTTTGGAGTGATTCGAACAGCAACCGATTTTGAAGGCATTGTTTTAAAAGGGGTTGGTAAAGATTTTACTTGGGATTATTTTAAAGAATTTTTAATTGAAGGTCGCCTACCAGATTTTACTAAAGATAGAACCGAAGATGTGTTAATCTCTAAGTTTATTGCGAATAAAATGGGGTTTAAACTAGGCGATAAATTCAACACCTATTTTATAAAAGACGATACCAATAAGCCACCAAGTATAATTACCTATAATATAGTTGGTATTTATAATTCAGGTTTTCAGGAGTTCGATGCCTCATATATTATTGGAGATATTAGGCATATTCAGCGTTTAAATAAATGGGATGATACCCAAATAGGAAATTTTGAATTGTTTGTAGATGATTTTGATGAGGTACACGACATTGGGATGGAAGTGTATAAAAACACGCCACCAACATTAAACACTCAAACTATTTTAGATAAGTTCTATTCTATTTTTGAATGGATTAAAATTTTCGACAATAATATTTATGCCATTATCGGGATCATGATTTTAGTGGCAGGTATTAATATGATCACGGCTTTACTAGTTTTAATACTTGAACGCACCCAAATGATAGGTGTTTTAAAAGCTCTTGGCAGTAACAACTGGAGCATTCGTAAATTATTTTTATTTAACGCTGCGTATCTTATAGTTCTTGGTTTGTTTTGGGGAAATGTTATTGGTTTAGGATTACTGTTTGCTCAGAAATATTTAAAACTCTTTCCTTTAGATCCGAGCGTGTATTATGTTACCGAAGCACCGGTTTACATCAATTTAGATTATATAATCGCCTTAAACGTGGGGACCTTTGTCTTGTGTTTGGTTATGCTTTTAGTGCCGTCTTATATAATTACCAAGATATCTCCAGTAAAAGCGATGCGATTTGAGTAGGTTTTTTATGGTGGAGCGGTGATGCAGTTTTGAAAGTGAAAAGTTGCTTTTAATTCCTAAATATTCAAATTAATTTTAGAATCATTTTAGTAAAATTTGCGTTTTATTTAACAGACTTACAAGGATTTAATTTTTAGTTTCATAGCCACAATAGCATTCTGTCAACAACTAACATAAGCTACAATATGAAACAACTTTTACGCCTTAGCATTATTTTTATGTCTACTCTTGTTTTTGCACAAAACAAAACAGGTTTAGTAAATTACGGTCACAAACAGAGCATGGGTATGGGAGCGCCCATAGGTCTCGATTATAATGCAGCCTTACAGTTTAATACGGATTACGCATTATATAGTTTTCAAAAAGATGCTTTGGAAGGGGGACATATTCAGAAATCTGAAATTATCCGTGATGGTGAGAATAAAGTTTTTGTGAAATCAAAGTTTAGCACGCCAGAAGGTTTTCAATATTACACAGACAGGAATACAAATACCATGCAATCTAGAGATTTGGGACTTGTCTATGTTAAAGAAACGCTTCCAAAAATTACATGGGAAATCAGTTCGGAAACCAAAACCATAGGCGATTTCAATTGCGTAAAAGCCACAACAAGTTTTAGAGGACGAGACTATACCGCTTGGTTTACCACAGCAATTCCTTTACCGTATGGGCCTTGGAAACTACAGGGCTTACCTGGATTAATTTTGGAAGCTTACGATACCCATAAAGAAGTGTATTTTTACTTTAAGTCTATTCAATATCCATTAGCTACAGCGACTGCTATAGTTGCTCCAAATCCAAAACAGGATGGGAAAGCCTGGATTACGTTTGCAGATTATAAAAATGGACTTATCGAAGCGCATAAACGTGCTACTGAAAATGGTCGATTATTTATGGAGAACTTTGATGCTGAGGAAAACACGGCAAGAAAATCTATGGCAAATACTTATGTTGAAGTGTTTGATGAGTAGTCGATGGTAAAAATCCTATTTTTAATAATGCTTAATGGTGTTGCTTTTTGTCAGGTGCAAAACTTGACGGTTTCTGGCGTTGTTAGATCCGAACTGCAAGAACCGCTTCAATATGTTTCGGTGGTATTGTATCAAAATCATCAGATTATAGCTTATTCAACTACCGATAAATATGGAGCGTACCAATTGGAATTCAATATTAAAAGAAATGAACCACATACATTTTATATAGAAGTCAATAGTCTGGGCTATCACGTACAAAAACAGCAAATTCTATTTCACTCTAAAACCGATATAAAGCAGGATTTTGTATTAAGTGAAAAAATCGAACAGTTAAATGAAGTTGTTTTAGAGCCGTGGGAAAAAATAGCGGTACAGCAGGAAACGATAAGGTTTAAAGCTGCTGCCTTTAAGGATGGTTCGGAACAAGTTGTTGAAGATTTACTTAAAAATATTCCTGGATTGGAAGTGTCTGAAGCAGCCTATTCAAAAGTTAGATGCTATTTTTTGCCTAAAGCCATTATAAAATCTTCAAATTAGCATATTTTCAAATCATAGATTCAATCGCTCATTAATACATTAGTACATTGAATAATTGCAACATTAACTACGGTTTTCCCGTAATTGAAAATCAAATTATTTTCATTTTTCGACGAACTGCATGATTTTGAGTTGTTTTATGTTTTAGTTTTTTTTCTTTGGAACGTTGTAAGCAAATTCTTAACTTTTGAAGTCTTAAAAAATATGCTTAAAACACGATCGATCGAAGCTAAAAGGCTTCATTTTAAATTCAATTACAAATGAAAAACATTAGCCTACTTATTTTCTTTTTAATAGTCAGTTTACCCCTTCTAGCACAACCAGATGCTGTTTATACTAGTGTGAATTATCACACAAAATTAAATTTAGATTATCCGGCAGAACGATACTATACTTTAGTGTTTAAAGGTAATAAGTCTAGTTATATCGAGAAAGAATCTATTGAGGTACCCATACCTAACAGTAAAACAATGGATTACACAAATCATGAAGAATCGGAGATTTTTTATGTAAATAGCGTAGAAAAAACTTTACATTTTCAGGAGTATATAGATTCTAAAAAATATTTAGTAACAGCTAACTTCCCAAAAATTAAATGGGATATTACTTCTACAGTTAAAGACACAGTTTTAGGACATTTGTGTAATAAGGCTGTAGGCAATTTTAGAGGCAGAATCTATACCGCTTGGTATACCCCAGAGATTCCCGTGCCTTTTGGTCCTTGGAAGTTTCAGGGCTTACCCGGATTAATTTTAAAAGTAACAGATAGTTTAAATCAGGTTGATATTACGGCAACACGATTAGAGTTTAAGACCTTGAATACGCAAGATGAAAAATTTGATTTACCAACAGATTATAAAAAAATAATTGATGAGAAAACATTTCTAGACATGCGGTTTACATTTAGGATGGAACAAATAAAACGAATTCGGGCAACCATGAGTCGGGAAGCTAAGTTAGGACCAATCAATATAAAGACAGATAGAACCAATCGTTGGGAGAAATTTTACGAGTGGGAAACCGAGCAGTCTACGCCGAGTAAATCGGAGTAGAATTATACCATCTATAATTGCTTAAATTCAAATTGTTTTAATTACCTACGCCCCAAAACCAATTACTTAATGCCCAAAACCACTTGCAGAACTTTTGCCCAAATCAGTATTATTGTTGCTATGTTGTTGTATCCGTATTTCGGGTCTGCGCAAACTACAATTTCTGGAACGGTAACAGATAGTATAGGCGCCTTAGCGTCGGTAAATATTTTATTAAAAGATAAAAGTGATGCTTTAGTAACTTATGGGTTTTCTAATGTAAATGGATCTTATGCTATAGAAGATATAGATTCTGGTACGTTTGTTTTAGAATTTTCGGCACTAGGCTATCACACCAAAAAACTTCCAATAAATTTAACTGCCGAGGATAAAACGGTTCAATTTAATGTGGTTTTACACGAAAAAGCTATGGCTTTAGATGAGGTTTTTATTGCGGCCGAAAAACCCATTTCTGTACAAAAAGACACCATTAGGTTTAAAACTAAATACTTTACCAACGGTACAGAACAAACGGTAGAAGAGTTACTAGAAAAAATACCAGGGTTAAATATAGATAGTGATGGTAAAATAAAAGTAGGCAATCAAGAGATTGAAAAATTAATGGTCGATGGCGACGATTTTTTTGAAAAGGGCTATAAAATATTGTCAAAAAATATGCCTGCGTATGTAATTGATGAAGTCGAGGTTTTAAAAAATTACTCGAATAACCATTTACTAAAAGATGTAGAAGACAGCGATAAGGTGGCTTTAAATTTAAAACTCGATGAAAGTGCAAAACGTATTTGGTTTGGTAACATACAAACCAGTTTAGGTAACGATAATTTTTACGAACTAAAAGGAAACTTAATGAACTTTGGGAAGAAAAATAAATATTATTTTTTAACCAATTTAAATTCGATAGGGAAGGATGCTACAGGCGACATTCAAAATTTAATTAATCCGTATCGCTTAAATGACCCAGGGCATATTGGCGACAACCAAAATGCAAATACACTTATAAATTTGTCGGAAACACAGCTAGATTTTAAAAAAAGCAGAACCAATTTTAACAATGCCGAATTGGTATCATTAAATGCTATTTTTAATCCGACCGAAAAATTAAAAATTAAAGCACTTGGTTTTTTTAATTGGGATGAAACCAATTTTTATAGAAAAACTACCGATGTTGTTTATGCTAACGGTACCGACTTTATTAATACCGAAGATTATAAACTAAGAAAAAAAGCTAAAACTGCTTTTGGTAAGGTAGATGCCACGTATAATATTTCTGAAACCGAAATGTTGGAAAGTACTACCAAATACAATATAAGTACCTATCAAGACGGTTCTAATTTAGTGTTTAATGGTTTAAATACGACCGAAAATTTAAACGACAAGAACACACGTTTCGATCAGCGTATAAATTACACCAATAAGTTTAAAGACAAACGTGTGCTTTTGCTCACCGGGCGGTTTATAGACGAAAACACACCACAAAATTATAGTGTTAATCAATTCCTTTTTCAGGATCTTTTTCCAGATGAAAGCACAGCAAATAATGTAAAGCAATACAGTGCAAGCCATATGCAATTTGCTGGAATTAATGCACATGTACTAGATAGAAAAGAAAACGAAAACCTATTCGAGATACAACTAGGAAATACCTTTAGAAAAGATAAATTAAATACTGCATTTTCATTATATGATGAAAACGTACTATTAGAAAAACCTACAGGTTACCAAAATCGAACCATGTATACGGTAAATGATTTGTATTTAAAAAGTAAATACATTCTAGATTTAAACGCATTTAAAATAATAGGAAAATTAGATTTACATCAGTTATTTAACGGGTTAGAGAATAATGAACATTCAGATAATCAGAGGCCGTTTTACGTCAATCCAAGTTTATAGGTTTAGATTGGAAGATAAACAACAAAAACAAGGTAAACTCTACCTATTCTTATAACACCACAAATGTTGGTGTTTTAGATGTGTATAGCGATTATGTATTATCTAGTTTTCGTTCGTTTTCAAAGGGAACATCCGGATTTAATCAGTTAGATGCCTCTAGTATTACGGTTAATTATATGTTTGGAAATTGGAGCGATCGTTTTTTTGCAAACACATTTTTTGTGTACACCAAAAATCATGATTTTCTTTCTACACAAAGCGTTGTAGAACAAAATTATTCTCAATCAGAAAAAATACGAATTCATGATCGATCCTTTTTCACCATCAGTTCTAAGCTCGATTATTATTATAAATCCATATCGTCTAACTTAAAACTAGATTTAGGCTATACTAAAAGTGAATTTAAAAATAGTGTAAATAATTCTGCTCTACGACAAGTTACCTCTCATAATTACAATTATGGATTCGAATTACGCTCTGGATTTAAAGGTCCTTTTAATTATCATTTAGGAACAAAATGGATAACATCGAGGATAGAAACTACGATTACAAATTCGTTTACCGATGTGGTTAGTTTTATAGATTTAACGTTTATGTTTTCAGAAATTGTTGATGTGCATTTACAGTCGGAACGGTATTATTTTGGAAGCTTAACCTCAAAAAATGAATATTATTTTTTAGATTTTGAAGCGAATTATCAAGTCATACAAAGTAAATTAAAATTAAGGCTTACAGGAAAAAATTTATGCAACACAAAAAGTTTTAGAAATTATACAGTAAGCGATATTGGGACATCTTCAACCGAATATAGATTACTACCAAGATTTGTACTTTTAGGTTTGGAGTATAGATTTTAGTTTTTTTGTTTCAGGTTCTTCAGGTTCTTCAGGTTCTTCAGGTTTCAAGTTTCAAATCTTCAAATTAAAACCTCTTCAAATTTTCAATTCAATTATTACATTGCTCCATTAATACATTGAATAATTACTACATTATTTCATTACCCTTAGTTATTTTCAAGATCGCTAATATGGTGTTCTAAAGCTTTTACAGAAATCTGGATTTCCATAATTAAAAGCGCCAAAGACAGTATAAGTAGTAGTAAAGCCAAACCAAAAACATATACTGCTATGGTTTGCTGGTTTATATAAATAAGAAACATAGTTAGTACGCAAAGTAATAAACTTAAAATACCTGCAATTTGCATAGCACGCGTAAGGTAAAGACGTTTTTTAATATTCTTAATTTGTTTCATAAAACGCTCGTCTTTCTTCTCAAGATATTTGTCGTGTAAACTTCTAACCACGGCTGCATAGGCCAAAAAACGATTGGTGTAGGCTAACATAATTAAGGAAATTGCCGAAAATAAAAGTGCAGGTGTAGTTAAAGTCAAGTCGTTCATGAAAATGAAATTTTGTGCAAATTTAGTAAGTTCGGTGGATTTAAAAGAATTCGCGAATGAAATTTGGATGATTGTTGTGGTTTAAATAAAATAAATATTAGAATTCAACAAAAAAAAAGCCTGAGATATACCCAGGCTTAAAAAGATTTAAATTTAGTGAATTACTTATCCTTGAGATAAGTCATCATCATTACTTCCACATTCTCCTAAAGTGTCGTTAGGGTGCTGTAAAAAATGCGCAACTGCTGCTGGTGCAGCCACTGTAATAGTATGCGGATTGTGATCCACATTGTGACAAATGGTCACTTTTGTTTGACCTAAAATAGCCAATGCACCCGCAAAAAGCGCAATTCCAAGACTAATTCTTGTTTTCATATTAAATAGATTTGGGGTTAATAGATTGTAATATTATATAAAAATATGTTAAATTTCATGGAATAATGCAATTTTTCGATGACTGACACTTTAAGCTAAATTCTTTTTAGTGCAAATGGATAGACTTCTTTTGGTTAGCGTTTTTTTATAGTTTTTTAGTATCTTTAGTAATGCAAGAAGATTTTCTACATTATTTATGGAAATATAAAAAGTTTGATACCCAACAGTTGTATACGGTTTTAAAGGAGCCGATTCAACTACTTCATGTTGGGCAACATAACTTTAATTCTGGTCCAGATTTTTTTAATGCACAACTTAAAATAGACAATCAGCTTTGGGCAGGAAATGTAGAGATTCATGTAAAGTCATCCGACTGGTATGTGCATCATCACGAAATAGATTCGGCTTACGACAATGTTATTCTTCATGTGGTTTGGGAGCATGATGTCGATATTTTTAGAAAAGATAATTCGGTTATTCCCACTTTAGAGCTAAACACCATAGTGTCTAAATCGGCATTACAGGGGTATCATAAATTGTTTTCTACTTCGGAAAAATGGATATATTGTGAACACGATTTTGCTTCGGTTGATGATTTTATCCTTCAAAATTGGTTAGAACGTTTGTTTTTTGAGCGTTTAGAGCGTAAATCAAGTCAGATTGAATCCTTATTACAGGCTTCTAAAAACAATTGGGAAGCGGTATTGTTTAAATTGCTAGCAAAAAACTTCGGATTAAAAGTTAACGGAGATGCTTTCTTCAGTATAGCATCATCTATAGATTTTGGTATTGTTAGAAAACTTCAATCTAAAGACAC
The DNA here is from genome assembly GCF_001685485.1 of Formosa haliotis. Classification (NCBI taxonomy): domain Bacteria; kingdom Pseudomonadati; phylum Bacteroidota; class Flavobacteriia; order Flavobacteriales; family Flavobacteriaceae; genus Formosa; species Formosa haliotis. The sequence goes on from NZ_BDEL01000001.1 coordinate 3,963,809, forward strand.
CCTGCTAGAAGCTGTTTTGTTTGGGCAAAGTGGTTTGCTAGATACCGATGTAGAGGATGATTATGTTAACACACTCCGTAACGATTATAATTTTTTACAACAGAAATTTGGTTTAAGCCGGGAGCATGTTTCGCCGCTTCAATTTTTTAGATTAAGACCTCCAAATTTTCCAACTATCAGACTATCGCAATTAGCCCGTGTGTATGCTACCCATCAAAATTTGTTTTCAAAAGTAATAGAAGCGAAAAGCAAACAGGAGTTTTACGATTTGTTTTCTGTAAGCACTTCTTCATTTTGGGATACGCATTATACGTTTCAAAAGGCATCAAAAGCAGTGAAAAAGCGTACTAGTAAAAACTTTATCGATTTATTAATTATCAATACCATAATCCCAATAAAGTTTAGTTTCGATAAACTATCGGGGAAACCTCAAACCGAAATTTTGCTCAAGCTCATTTCAGAAATAGATCCCGAGCAGAATGCTGTGGTTAAAAAGTTTGAAGCATTAAAACCTATTTCAAAATCTGCCCTACAAACACAAGGGCTAATTCAGTTAAAAAGTGAATATTGCAATTTTAAAAAATGCTTGCAATGTGCCGTAGGAAATACCATTTTAAACCGATTTTAAGTATATTGCAGCATGAAATTTTTTTATAAGATTTTACTTTACTTTCAAAAACGTGGTTTTTACGTTTGTCAACGTATCGCAGATCGCATAGGGATGCGTGCCAAAGTAGTGAGAACATCTTTTATTTACCTCACTTTTGTAACTGTTGGCTTTGGATTTGCTTTGTATTTATTTTTGGCTTTTTGGATGCGAATAAAAGATTTATTGTATACCAAAAGATCCTCTGTGTTCGATTTGTAAGTGCTTATAAATTTCTTTTTAACACCTTTCGTTTTAAAAAACGAAATATTTTTAGCAACTTGTGGCGCTTAAATAGCGTCCAACCCTAATACTAACTAACATTAACACAATTATGAAGAAACATCTTCTTTCGTTACTTACCTTAATTTTACCCATTTTAACATTTGCACAAGAAACAACCTCCCAAAAAATAGATACTGTTTTTAAAGATTACACAGGTTGGTTTGTTGAAGCCATTTTTTATGAAATTCCATTTTCAGAAAACTTTCAAATTCCTTGGGTACTAATTGTATTAATCGGAGGAGCAATTTACTTCACAATTTATTTCAAATTTATAAATTTCACCGGATTTAGAACCGCCATAGATGTGGTTCAAGATAAATACCATGATATAGAAAAGCATGGTGCCGATACCTTGTATGGAGATGTTACTCCAAACGACCATGCCAATATTATTGAAACTTTAAGAGACGATAGTGCCGAAGGAGAAGTGTCGCATTTCCAAGCCTTAACAGCAGCTTTATCGGCTACAGTTGGTTTAGGAAATATCGCCGGAGTTGCCGTAGCTTTATCTATTGGAGGGCCAGGGGCTACCTTTTGGATGATTGTTGCAGGATTTTTAGGTATGGCTTCTAAATTTGCAGAATGTACTTTAGGGGTTAAATATCGCGATGTTGGCGAGGATGGAACCGTATACGGTGGACCTATGTATTACTTGAAAAAAGGACTAGGCGAAAAAGGATTTGGTGGCTTAGGAAAAGTACTTGCCGTAATCTTTGCCGTCTTTGTAATTGGAGGTTCTTTTGGAGGAGGAAATATGTTTCAAGCCAACCAAGCAGCCGCACAATTTGTAAAATTATTTGAAATAGAAAGTGCGAATGGCGGATTGTATTTCGGATTAGTAATGGCTGCTTTAGTTGCTGTTGTTATTATTGGAGGTATTAAAAGAATTGCTTCGGTTACCGAAAAAATTGTGCCTTTTATGGCAGGTATCTATGTACTCGCTTCTGTAATTATTTTGGTAGCAAATTATAGCCATATTGGAGATGCATTCATGTTGATTTATGAAGGAGCATTTTCAGGATTAGGAATTGCTGGTGGATTGATTGGTGTTATGATTCAGGGGATTCGTCGTGGAGCCTTCTCTAACGAGGCAGGTGTAGGATCGGCAGCCATTGCCCACTCGGCAGTGAGAACTATATATCCTGCGAGTGAAGGAATTGTTGCTTTATTAGAGCCTTTTGTAGATACGGTTGTAATTTGTACCATGACAGCTTTAGTAATTATTATTACGAATTTCGATGGACAATTTATGGAATATGGGGTGCCAATTACCGAAGGTGTAGAGCTTACTGCTACAGCGTTCGATAGTGTGATTCCGCATTTCTCTATTGTACTTACCCTGGCTGTTATTTTGTTTGCCTTCTCTACCATGATTTCGTGGTCGTACTACGGTATGCAAGGATGGGTTTACTTATTCGGAAAAGGAAAAATTACAGATTTAGTTTATAAGTTTTTATTCTTATTATTTGTAGTGGTAGGAGCCTCTATTAGTTTAGGAGCGGTTATCGATTTCTCTGATGCAATGATTTTTGCCATGGTAGTTCCAAACATTATTGGTGTGGTTTTATTAACGCCTATAGTGAAAAAAGAATTAAATAAATATATGAAAGCAATCGCGAAGAAAGATGATGCGATTGAAGAAGGATCAGCCGATTTTACCGATCATATGTAACATACTTTTATGAAAACATTCAAATCCCATATCATGTTCTCGAAACAACAGCGATATGGGATTTTTTTATTACTTTTTATTATCGTAGTGCTACAATGTGTGTATTTCTTTTGGACTCCGAACCCCGAAGATATTCAAGTTGATAATGCGGAGTTGGAGCACTTTCAAAAGGAGATGGATGCTCTTAAAGCTTTAGAAAAAGAAAAAGCTAAACCTAAATTATTTCCGTTTAATCCCAATTATATTACAGATTTTAAAGGCTATAGTTTAGGAATGTCTAATGAAGAAATCGATAAACTTCACGCCTTTAGGGAAGAGGATAAATGGATTAATTCAGCTGAAGACTTTCAGAAGGTTACAGGAATTTCAGATTCATTATTACAAGAATTATCACCCTATTTTAAATTTCCAGATTGGGTTAGTTCTCAAACTAATAAAACAGAATCGACCTCTGTTAAACCGAAAAAACCACTTAGTTTCGAAGCTAAATCCGATTTAAATACTGCCTCTCAAGCACAGTTGCAACAAATTTATGGCGTGGGCGAAAAGTTATCGCAACGCATTATAACCTACAGAAATAAGTTTGAAGGTGGGTTTATAGACGATGTGCAATTGTATGGAATTTACGGTCTTTCTCCTGAAGTTATCGAGCAACTAAAAGCAAAATTTACGGTAAAAACGCCACGTGTGGTGCAGAAATTAGATTTGAATACCGCTGAAGTTAGCGATTTGGTAAAAATTGAATATATAGATTATCCGTTGGCTCATAAAATCATTGAATATAGAACCTTACACGAAGGCTTTACAAATTTAGAAGAATTGTTAAAAGTTAAGAGTTTTCCAATTCAAAAATTCGATATAATTAAGCTATATTTGGCGCTCAATTAATTCTGGTAGTCTGGAATAAAACACACGAACTATATGAATACTATGTACTTCACCGAAGAGCATGAGTTGTTTAGAGAAAGTCTTCAAACCTTTTTAAAAAAGAAGTTGTTCCGCACATCGATAAGTGGGAAGCATCAGGAACTATAGAACGTTTTATTTGGAAAAAATTTGGAGATATGGGCTTTTTCGGATTGAATTATCCTGAAGCTTATGGCGGATTAAATTTAGATTTGTTTTATACGGTAATCTTTCTGGAAGAATTACAAAAAATAAACTCTTGTGGGTTTGCTGCAGCGATGTGGGCACATGCTTATCTGGCCATGACGCATCTTAATAAAGAGGGAGACGAACATATTAAGCAGAAGTATTTAGCACCAAGTGTTGCTGGTGATAAAATAGGATGTTTGTGTGTCACAGAACCTTTTGGAGGTAGCGATGTTGCAGGTATGCGTACAACTGCCGTAAAAGAAGGAGATACTTACGTTTTAAACGGATCGAAAACATTTATTACCAATGGAATTTATAGCGATTATTTAGTTGTTGCAGCAAAAACAGATCCATCAGAAGCGCATAAAGGCATTAGTATGTTTGTTGTAGATCGAGATACTCCAGGTATATCTGCTACAAAATTAGATAAATTAGGTTGGAGAGCTAGCGATACAGCAGAAATTGCTTTCGACAATGTGGTTGTTCCTGCGTCTCAGTTAATGGGCGAAGAAGGGAAAGGTTTTCCGTATATCATGCAACACTTTGCATTAGAACGTTTAATTATGGGAATTAATGCCCATGCCCGAGCAGAGTATGCCTTAGAGTACGCACAACAATATATGAGCGAGCGTATGGCATTTGGTAAAACCATAGATAAATTTCAGGCATTGCGCCACACTTATGCCGAATTATATGCAGATATGACGATTTGTAAAACGTTTAATTATACTGTTGCTTATCGTTTAAATCAAGGGGAATATGTGGTAAAAGAAGCAACCATTTCTAAGTTGAAATCGACTAAAATGGCAGACGAAGTCATTTATCAATGTTTACAATTTTTAGGCGGATATGGCTATATGGAAGATTATCCAATGGCACGTTTATTACGAGACAGCCGTTTAGGACCAATAGGAGGCGGGACTTCAGAAATCTTGAAAGAAATTATTTCTAAAATGGTGTTAGACAAAAAAGATTATAAGCCAGCAACCTAATTCAAATCTGGTTTAAAATTTTGATGTACAAACGATTCATATCAAATTGGCATCACACAATAAAGTATTATATTAATGGTTAAATTATAAAGATTGAATATGAATTTCATCAACAAAACATATAGTTTAACCATTTTAATGTGTTTGTTCTTTTTGTCTTCGTATGCGCAAACAGAACTAAAAAATAAAATCGTCGATTTTAATACGCTTGTGCCTATAGAAAGTGCAAGTATTTACGTTAAAAATACAACGATAGGAACCATAAGTAATGCCGATGGTAAGTTTGTGCTTTTGGTTCCCAATGCCATGGCTAACGATACGCTTGTTATTTCCTCTATTGGGTATAAAAGTTTTAAAACTCTTGTTAAAGATTTCGATAATACGGCTGAAATTTATCTAGAAGAAGATATAGCAGCTTTAGACGAAGTGTTACTGGTTGCAGATACTCGTCCGAAAACTGGAAACGAAATTGTGCAACGCATGATTGAGCGGTTACCAGACAATCTTCCCGATTTTCCTTACCTAGAAAAAGGATTTTTACGCCATAAAGAACAGAATAAAAAGGAATTTAAATGGCTTATAGAAAGTGCCATTACACTTTATGATTCTAGTGCACAATCTAAAGCATCCGAAAATTTAAAAATCAATGTTGACGAAATGCGTAAAAGTTACGATTTACGCGATGTAGATAGTTTGTTAGCCTACACGGCCTATTTAAAACAACATGGGAATAAGAATTTAAAAGCGGCTAATTTAAGACGCGATACTATTGAAACTGCCTCCTTAGTAAAGGCCATTAAATGGAATGATATTAGAACAAACGGATTGCAAAATTTATTTGGAGGGAAACTGAATCTTATCCGGAATACTAATGCGCCACGGGCCTTGTTTGGCGATCAGGTATTAGACTTTCATCAATTTGAATTGGATACCGTTTTGGTTGATAATGAACGTAAAATTTATAAGATTAAAATCTTGAAAGGAAGCAAGCATATCAATCTTGAAACCAAGGGGATTTTTAATGATGGTTATATAGCCAACGGTTGGATTTATGTGTATTGGGATACCTATGCGGTTAAGAAAATTGAATACGAATTGATTGCCGATTCCGACGCTCAAAAACAAGAAGTCGTATTTTGTTTGATACTCAAATCAATCATAAATTGGTAATGACCTATATGGAGTATGATGGTAAAATGTATATGAATTACATTTCTTACGAATCTCCTAAACTGGTTAATGTGGGCTCTAAAGCTCCAAAATCTGACGATAAGGAAGCCGAGCAACGGGCAAAAGACGAACGCTATTACAAAACCGTACAGGAAATTTTATTTACTGAGATTATCTTAGATCCAGAACAAATTGAATCTAAATTAAACCGTGGTTGGGATGCCAATATTTTTGCGATTAAGCCATATAACAAGCATTTTTGGGATAATTATAATACCCTTTTAGAGAGCGAAGAAGACGAAAAATTAATTCAGGATTTAACCCAAAGGTCGTCTTTGTACAAAGAATAAATCATACAACTTCGTGTCCTTACTTTGTAGGCCTAACGACTTCCGATGCAAATTTTAAAAGTTCAACAAAGCGGTGTTCGTCTAAATCTTCTAAATTTTTAAGCGGAATAGAACGCACTTTCTTTCGTTTATTGCAATCTTGTAATTCAGGGAAATTGGCTTCTAATAATACGCCATGCATAAATACAACATCCACGTAATTAGTTCCTTTTAATACATTTAAAAATATAAATGGCTTTTTATAATGATAATAAAAAGGCAGTTTATAACTGTATTTTTCTTCAATATGTGGTAAGGTTTTTAATATCACACTGCGTACATACAGCATTATAGATTGGTACGGTTCGAGTTGTTTTAAAATATGAGCTTCTGCGGGATTCAACTGTAATTGGTGTTTTAAATGTTAAAAATAATCATATTACCTTCTTATTATCAATAAACTACATAAAAAACATTGTTTTTATTTAAAATAAATATAAATAAGCTTTGTTGTTCGAAGATGCTAACATATTTTTGCAGCAAAAATTCAACTATTAATAACTAGTCTAAATAACAACAATGAAAATTATATTCAGTTTTGTAGCCTTATTGTTCACCTCTTTGGTAATAAACGCACAACACTTAAAAGTAGACGGGATTATTTCGGATGCAGAAAACAATCCTATAATTGGAGCAAATGTTATAATAAAAGAAAGCACGCATGGTGCCCAAACCGATGTAGATGGTCGTTTCGAGATAATCAATCTTGAAGCGGGTCAATATATTGCTATGGTGTCTTATTTAGGGTATAAAACTAAAGAAGTTCCTTTTAGTTTATCTAACTCAGACATGACACTACCAACTATCGTACTTTACGAAGGTCAAGAAATTTTATCGGAGGTGGTTATAGATGGTAAACGTCGTAATATGTTTGCTAGAAAACAAACGGCTTATGTGGCTAAATTACCTTTAAAAGATTTAGAAAACACACAAGTATATTCTACAGTAACAACAGATTTATTAGAATCTCAAATCACAACAAATTTTGAAGATGCTTTAGATAATGCAACAGGAATTCAGCAATTATGGACCTCTACAGGACGAGGTGGAGATGGTGCAGGATACTACTCATTACGTGGGTTTAGTGTGCAACCTCAATTGGTAAACGGTGTTCCAGGTTTAACAAATGGTACTATTAATGCAGCAAATATTGAACGTATCGAGGTGATAAAAGGACCATCGGCAACCTTATTTGGTAGTACAGTAACCTCTTATGGTGGACTTATAAATGTAGTGACAAAAAAGCCTTACCAAGGTTTTGGTGGTCAAATTTCGTATACCGGAGGATCTTATGGTTTGAACGTAATTACGGGAGATTTTAATACGGCTCTAGATAAAAACGACGCTATTTATTTTCGTTTAAACACATCTTACCATACAGAAGAAAGTTTTCAAGATGCCGGATTTAGAAAATCGTTTTTTGTGGCACCTTCACTTTCTTACCGTGTAAATAACAAATTATCGTTCTCTTTTTATGGGGAGATATCGCAATCGGAAAAAACAAATCCAACCATGTTATTCTTAAGTCGTGCTGGCGAAATGCAATATAAAGATTTAGACGACTTAGGTTACGATTACAAAAAATCGTACACAAGTAATGCGCTTACGCTGGAAAATCCGACACAAAATTACCGTGTAGAAATGGATTATAAACTTTCAGACTCTTGGAACTCTCAAACATTAGTTTCTAAAAGCTCAACATCAACAAAAGGGTATTATACCTATTTATACGATTTAACCGGCGAAGGTGTGTTTTCTAGGTTTATGAATAAGCAAGACGCCATTACACAAACTACAGATATTCAACAAAATTTTAATGGAGACTTTAAAATTGGTAAGTTAAGAAACCGTATGGTTGTTGGATTCGACTTTTATACCGTAACCGGAATTGACAATGGTAGTGGTTATGTTGGTTATGGCGCTGTAAATCCTAAAGCAAACGAAGAGCAAGATGGGTTTCCGTTAACAACGGCTGGAGCCGATGCGGCTTTAGCAAGTGCGGCGATAAACAATATTAAAACACGCTCTAATGTCTATAGCGCTTATATTTCTGATGTGTTAGACATTACCTCAAGATTATCGGCAATGGCAAGTGTACGTTTCGATTTATTCGATGAAAAAGGAGACCTAACTACAGATGATGATAATTACGACCAATTTGCTATTTCTCCTAAATTTGGGTTATTATACCAACCGTTAAAAGATAGACTTTCTGTATTTGCTAACTGGCAAAATGGATTTACAAACATTGCACCGCAACTTGTAGGTGACCCAAGTATAGGTCAAGAATTAAAAACCTTTAAACCAGAAGAAGCTAATCAAATCGAGTTTGGAGTTAAAACAAATTTCTTTAACAACCGTTTAAACGCCACTGTTAACTATTATAGTATATTGGTAAGTAATCGTTTAATGACAGATCCTAACGATGTTTTTGGAAAAATTCAGGATGGAGAAGTATCTAGTAAAGGTTTCGAATTAGAAATTAATGCCAACCCTGTAAACGGATTAAATATTCGAGGTGGATTTAGTTATAACGATAGTGCTGTTGAAAAATCTAGTAGCGAGATTGCTATTGGCGAACGTCCAGTTGAAGCTGGATCTGATATTACGTATAACCTATGGGCCGATTATCTTTTTGAAGAAGGATCGCTACATGGTTTTGGTATTGGTGCCGGATTTAACGGCGCTAGCGAACGCGATATTATAAACGCTTCTGGTTATGCTTCTGGAGTGTTTACAGTACCGAGTTATATTGTTGCAAATGCATCTGTGTATTACGCTGCAGATAAATATCGTGTAGGTTTAAAGTTAAATAATATGTTTAACGAAGAGTATTATAATGGTTGGTCTACATTAACACCGCAACAACCTAGAGCAATTTTAGCTAATTTTGCATTCAAATTTTAAATAACAAATACATGAAAAAATTAATCTTAACATTCGTCTTTCTAGTCCTTATAGCTACGCCCTCTTTTGCACATTATCTATGGGTAGAAACACAAGCAGAAGGTGAAGTAGGAAAAGCACAAAACGTAAATGTGTTTTATGGCGAGTATACTAATGGGGTTTTAGAGCAAGTAGAAGGGGAATACTTTCCTGCGGTAAAAGCATTTACCTTATGGGTAGTAGATGCCAATGGTAAGAAAACCAAATTAGATGTTACAGCTAAAGCAGATCGTTATGTAGCCGCTTTTACACCAAAACATAATGGCACGTATACCATTGTATTGGACAACGATGATATTGATGTTATTGATTATTCTGAATACGACTTCGGAATTTTTAAAACCCATTACAATGCTTCTGCAGTTATTCAGGTAGGTCCTAAAAAAGCCAATACCATAAATACCAATGAAACAGGAATGTCTGTAATTGAAATTGATAACCATTCTGAAGATGTGAAACTACAAGTGTTATTTAAAGGAAAACCGTTGGCTGAAACAGAAGCTGAATTGTTTATTGCCGATAATTGGACTAAAAAAGTAACTACAGATAAAGATGGCTATATTTCTTTTAAACGTCCGTGGAAAACAAAATATATTATAGAAGTTACTAAAAAGGAAGAAGTTCCTGGAAAATTTAAAGGTAAAGATTACGAGTTTATCTGGCATTGCGCTACATATTGCATACAATAAACGTTTAGAAACAACTCTGAAATTAACCCTTTCAGGGTTGTTTTAATTTAAAGAACACATGATTACAATAGCAATTCTTATTTTAGTTTTAGCATTTTATATGCTGTATACTACATCAGAAAAAATGCCTTCTGATGCAGTGTTTGGAATCGAAAAACATATTGTCGAGCACAGAAAACCTTCAAAATTATTAGCTGTTATTCTACTCATAGTGTCTTTAATAGTATTCATTATTCAGCTAGGTAAAGGCTCTGGTACGTTTATGTTTTTTATTAGTCTTATGACCTTTGGAAGCTTAATCGTGTTACTAGTTCCATTAAAACTAGTACATTTTAAAAGTGTTGTACTTTTTGCCGTTCTTTCCTTTTGTATTGAATTTTTATTCGTTTAAATCATGCCAGCAAACAAAAAATATTTAACCACATCTGAATGGCAACGTTTTGCCAAAATATCGGCAGGTTTTTTAGGAGGGTATTTAGTAACTATGACGTTGCATATGGCCTTATCGTTTTGGTTAGACCATACAAGTGTGCTTATTACAGCCACTTTTACCGGATTTATACTTTGGGCTATTTTGTTAGTCCTTGCATTTTTGGCAAAAAACGGATGGAAAATATGGGGTGTGTATTTACTACTTACTGGAGTATTTTCAATAATCATTTATTTAGGACGCATTTACAATCCCATAGTTTAATTCAGCATGAGCGATAAAAGAACTTATAATATTTTATTTCATACGCATACCGTAAGTGGAATCGTAATTAGCGTAGCCCTTTATGTCATCTTTTTTACCGGGTCGTTTTCATTTTTTAGGGACGAAATTGTAAACTGGGAACGTAACCATACTGTAGAACCTACAGAAACCATTCAACTAGATTTCGATACAGCTTTAGATTCTTTAGATGCCAGTTTAAATTTATACGGAAGAGATCTCGAGTTATCCAAGCATTATGTAGAACGAACCATTGGTGTGTCGCTTTCCAAATCTAAAGATACCTTAGCAAATCCTGAGACCAATACTTCAAAATACTTAACTCTAGATTCTAAAAATTACGCCCAAAAGTCTTACGAAGAAAATTACACTTTAGGCGAATTTCTGTATAGATTACATTTCTTTGCGCAAATATTCTATCCGTATGGGTATTACTTGGCCGGCTTTGTGGCGTTCTTTTTCCTGTTTGCTATAATTACAGGGGTTTTAGTGCATTGGAATAAAATTGTATCCAATTTTTATACGTTTAGGCCATTGGCCAAACTAAAAACAATGTGGACAGATGCACACACGACTTTAGGGATTATTGGTTTGCCTTTTCAGTTTGTGTATGCCGTAACAGGAGCTTTTTTCATGATTAAAGCCATTTTAATTGCGCCAAATGTGATGTTCCTTTACAATAATGATAGTGCTACGTTCTATAAGGATTTAGGCTATGCACATCCGGAATTTGAATATACAAATTCACCTATTACAACAGATTTTAGTGTAAACACCTATATTAAGAAAACGGAGGCGCTTTGGCCAGATTTTGATATTACACAAGTTCATGTTTTTAATTATGGCGATGAAAATATGCATGTGTTAACCGAAGGGCATTTAAAGTATAAAAACAAATTTACGTCGCCAGGTGAAACCATTTATAAAGTAAGTACAGGCGAACTGGTTCATCAAAAAAATCCGTATGAGAAAACCACGTATTTAGATGCTGTTAAGAATGTGTTTTATAGAATTCATTACGGCGATTACGGCGGATTTGCTTTACGAATAGTTAGTTTTGTACTCGGAATTATCTCCTGTTTTGTAATTATTTCTGGGGTTATGATTTGGTTGGTAGCTCGAGATAAAAAGAATGTACCTGAAAAGAAAAGACGTTTTAACGAAAAGGTGGTTAGAATTTATCTTGCTATTTGTTTAAGCATGTACCCGATAACAGCTTTAAGTTTTATTGCTGTAAAAGTATGGGCTCCAGTAAGCCAATCGTTTATTTATAATTTTTATTTTATTGGTTGGTTACTTTTTATTGTTGCCTATATCTTAAAAAAGGACAATAATTTTACTAATAAAAACACCTTGTTACTAGGTTCTATTTTCGGGTTTTTAGTTCCTGTTGCCAATGGTATATGTACTGGAAATTGGTTTTGGAAAACCTTCTTAAATCAGCAATTACAGCTATGTTTTATAGATATATTCTGGATAATCCTAGCATCAACAACACTTTTCGTTTATTTTAGAATCAGAAAGAAATAGGATTCTTTATTTAAGGTGTTCAGACCAAATAGGGAAGGAGAGAGGATAGGAGTTTTGGGCTAATGTTTAGAAGCTTTTTACTTCGTTTTTAATTCAGACAAAAATTTAGGTTCGAGCACGAGATTATAGTAATAAGAAAAAGGAATCTTATACTTTTTTCAGCGAAATTAGCTTAATGAAACGGTATAAAGTTGGTCGGTTTATCTGTTTTTCTCCTGAATATTTCTAACGATAGATGTTGCGACATTACGAGGCATAAACCGCGGTAAAGTAGCAAGAAATTTATTGAATCCGCCAGGGATGGCAACAGATTTGCCTTTATTCATGGCTTTATAACCGTAGGCTGCCACATCTTTAGCCGTAGCCATATTAAAAGTGATTTTGTTTTCGGTTGTTCCGCTAGACACGACTTCTTGAAACGAGGTTTTTGTAGGGCCAGGGCATAAGGCCGTAACCGTTACACCAGTGCCTTTAAGTTCGTTAGCTATGGCTTCAGAAAACGATAACATGTATCCCTTTGTGGCATAATATAAGGACATTAAAGGTCCGGGCTGGAAGGCTGCCAAAGAAGACAAATTAAGAATACGACCAAATCCACGCTGTACCATGCCTTTTAAAAGGAGTTTGGTTAAATGAGTCGTTGTTAATACGTGTAAATTTAGCATTTGTGCTTCGCGTTCCCAATCGGTAGTTGCAAAGGTTCCAAACAAACCAAATCCGGCATTATTTACAAGAACATCTATTTCTGTTTCTCCAAGTTCGGTTACAATTTCCTGCGATATATTTACCTGACTTAAATCTTTGGCCATAGTTCGTACATTCACCTTGTAATCCCGTTCTAAATAGACCTTAGCTTCATTTAATTTTTTTGCATTGATATCCACTAACACCAAGTCATAATTATCCTTTGCAAATAAAGGAGCCAATTCTAATCCTAAACCAGAAGCACCTCCAGTTATCAATACCGTTTTTGTCATTATGTTATGTTCTTTCCTTAATTATTCCTTGCCGTCTACAAAATCTTGTAGATAAGCGAAACGTGGTGTAAGCTTTCCGTTTTCTGTCATTTTTGCACGCTCTAAAACACCATCTTCATCATTATTAAAGAAAGCAGGAATAACACTTTTTAGAAACATTTTTCCGAAACCTTGACTGGCATCTTTAGGCAGTTCGCAAGGCAAATTATCAACAGCCATGACGGCTATAGCATCGGGATTAGTAAAATCGACTTCGGTTTCGGTTTGTGGATTATAGCCATATATCGGATTTTCTATAGTTGAAGGTCGAATAGTTGTTGCTACCGGTCCGTCGATATCACAGCTTATATCTGCCACGACTTTTATATTAAAGTCAGCCGATTTAGCATCTTCTCTTGTAAATAAAAACGGAGCTCCATCTCCATAAAAATGCCCTGTAATAAGCATGTCTGATACAGAAGCAAATCGCATAAAAGTCGATTCGTAGTGTTCTGGATGTTTAAAGAAATCTTTAAGGGGTTTTACCTTCCCGTCTATACGTCGATTATAATTTAAAGAGTCAATGTTGCAATACACAGGCTTAGAGAAGCTTTTTGTTAAGTAGTCGTCTATGCTAACTTTAGAGATTTTAAGAGCTTCTAAGGTTTCTATTGCACCATGTGCAACTTTGCCATCACCCGTTAAAAGGATTTTAATATTAGGCACTCGAATTTTAGTTAACTGAGCATTTAATGCCTTTTGGTCGGTTAAAGTGTTAGCTTTTGGCAGCTTCCAAGAATCAAATTTAAGCCCCCAGGTTCTAAAGGCATTATAGGCACCAACAATACCGGCGAATCGTCCGAAACCAATTAGCCGTATGCCCTTAGCATCTGTTATAGTTTCGTGATCGTAAAGTGTAATGTTTTTTTCTAAAACAGCTTGTAAAAGTTTTCTGTTATAGGGTTGTTTTTTTATAGTATGCGAAAAGAAAAAATACGATTTATTTGGAATTAAATATTCTACAGGAACTTCTTTAACCCCTATAAAAACATCGCAATCTGCCACCTCTTTAACAACAGTAAAACCTGCAAGTTTATAAACTTCGTCGGGGAAAATGCGGATTTTAGATTTTTCAACCTTAAAACTCGCCTTCGGATATTGTTGTTTAACTTGTAATAACGTTTTTGGTGTAAGTACTACACGCCTGTCTGGCGGGGTTTTACGTTCTTTGATAATGGCAAATTTCATGATAAGGCGTTTACAGGTCTGACAAGTTATGCCATGGCATAACTTTTGCACTAAATTACATGGAATTGCGAGTTTAAACAAATTTTTTAATAGCTTTGCAATCCGATTTTTTTCTTATGGTTTATAAGATGATTAGGAAGTGCATTAAGGATTGAAGCGGCATCCTTTTTAATTTCAAAATTAAAAAGATATAGCGGAAAGCCTGACCCGATAGGGGAATGCCATAATACTTACAACAATGGGGTCGACTGGTTTTGACAGCGAGATTTATTGAACGGTAAGCACGTCGTGTAATGATTTTGAAACACGTAAAAGGCTAGATCACACTTTTAAACGGCGAGAATAACTACGCTTTAGCTGCTTAATCCGAATTATAGTAGGATTGGCCTAGGCACACAAGGTGTGCAAGCTTTATGTCTCCGGAAAGCCTTGATTGACGGCGTTCCATTTTGAGGCATCGTAAATGTCAATATAGAAAGTAAGGCGCTTCGAATTACTTTTGAACCTAAAGAAGATAAGTTAAAAGTAGGTTGTCTTTAACCAGCTTTTAATCGAAAACCCAAGAAAAGAATAAGCGTGTAGAAAGCCCTTTGGTAACTTGTTTGGACGAGAGTTCGATTCTCTCCGACTCCACTTTTAGGTTAACAAAAACCATTAAAACCCAGTAAAATCAAGGATTTTACTGGGTTTTATTTATATTCACTAATAGTTAAACATTGTATTCTTAATTTTTATTTTGTGGTTTGCTTCTTAAATTCAACTCTACTGTGTGAAATTTGGAAGGGACAAGGTATTTTATACAATTATTTATAAGGCCTATTATTTTGGTTTTTTTAATATAAAAAGCCCAGAATTTATAATAACTCTGGGCTTTTATTTTCTATTAATTAAAATCGTATTTTACGAGTACTTTATTTTTTAATAAACTTGATAGTTTGTTTAGTTGTATTAGTGAAAACTTCTATAAAATACATTCCATTTTGAAAACGTGATACATCTATTTGGTGCTTTAAAGTTTTAACACCAATCTGCTTATTAAGAATTAATTTACCACTTATATCGTATACATTTAGCTTACTAATATTTAATTTACTAGTTACATTTAGAACATTTTTCACAGGATTTGGATACACTTTAAAAGCGTTTTCTAAAACATTATCCTCGACAGTTAATCCATTATTTATAGTATAAGTTATGATTAATTGTGGGGCTGCCGTTCCATCGAAAGCTTCAGCTTCACGTTCTCCGCTTCCTGAAAATATAAAGGTCATGGCGTTTAACAATTCCCAGCCTGTTTGGCTTAGTACCTCTTGAACTAAAGGTGCTAAATTTGGAGTTCTTTGTTTTTCGTCTGCATTACCTATGTCTTCTGAAGTCCACTCTGGAATTTCAGTCCACTGTACCACTTCATTTCCTAATGTTCTTGATGAAATATTTTTATTTTCAGAAGTAAACATGGCAGAATTAGCAACCGCTTCTGCACGGATTTCTAAATTAGTAACATTATCGTTATCATCATCTGTGGTAAACTGAATATATGCATTGCTTATTTTAGCATTTGCCGGTAATTGAATTCCTTCGAATCTTATACCAACATACTGATCTGTATCACCACTTTCAGCAATTAATTCTAAATCACTACTTGTAATATCCATTATTCCAGTAGAAACTTCTTCTTCTGCGTCGTTATTAGAATGATTAACCTGATACGTTAGCATTCCAGAATTTTCTATTCCCACACAATTACAATTACCATCTTCTACATCGAAACTTGTGTTTGGATTCCCATCGTCACAGGTAGTACCTAGAGGGTTACATGGAGAAATATAAAACAGTTTTAATACTGGTGCGGCCGAACCATCTTTAGCTTCAGCAACTCGTTTTCCTGAACCAGAGAACATAAATGTAATGGCATTTCCTGAAGTCCATTCGGTTTGCGACATAATTTCTCTAACAATATCTGTAACATAAGGTGTGCGTTGATTAACTCCCGCTTCACCTACCGTATCCCAAACAGGAATAGAATTCCATGCTACAGATGATGAGGTTAATGTTCTTGATGATATATTATTTTTATCTGAATTGAACTCTGAACTCGTTGCTGTTAGCTCGCCATGAATTAATAAATTTGTAGGATCTTCTTCCATATCATCTTCATCGGTTTCGAATTGAATATAGGCTCTGTACAATGTAGAACCTTCTGGAAATTGCACCTCATTAAAACGAATACCTACAACTTGATTCGCTCCGTCATAAATTAATTCTAAATCAGAACTTGTTAAATCGACTTCACCAGTCTCTAAATTCTCTTCAGCATCATCATTAGAAAGTAATACTAGATTTTCTTGTTCCGTACTATTTGAAGGAATACCAGCGCAATTACAAGAACCATCTTGTTCATCATTAATTGTAGAATCATCGCCATCATCACATGGTGTTCCTGCCACATCACAGGTATTACCCAAAATACTGTAAGTCACTACTAATTTTGGAGCACCCTCTGCAGACCCATCAAAAGCTTCAGCGGTTCTTCTACCTTCTCCTGTTATAAAAAATGACATGGAGTTATAAGGTTGCCAATCGTCTTGATCTACAATTTCTTGAACTATAGATTTTAAATTTGGAGTTTCCTGATCATTTCCAGATTCTCCAACTGTATTCCAAGCAGGCACATTAAACCAGTTTACGGTAGCTGTTGTTTGGGTTCTATTGGTAATATTATTTGCGGTTTCAGCAAATGTCATACTATTATTAACCTTTTCTCCATGAATAACTAAATTGGTAGCATCGCTAGAAGTTTCATCAACAGTAAATTGTATCCTTGCATTTAATATGGTTGCACCTTTAGGTACTAAAATATTATTAAATCGCACACCTACAGTCTGGTTAAATTGGTCTGCAAAAGAATCGTATACCAGTTCTAAATCTGAGCTATCCGAATACATAGCACCACCGGTTTCTGCTTGTTCGGCATCATCACTACCTGTATTCACTTGAAAAGTAAGCGTGTCTTCATCTTTAATTCCTATACAGTTACAATTTCCATCTTCTAAATCGATAGTTGTTGTTGGGTCCCCATCATCGCACACCGTCCCTGCAGGGTTACAAGGTATTTGATAAAATAATTTTAAGACAGGAGCAGCATGTCCTTCGAATGATCCTGCAACGCGTTTTCCTGAACCAGAGAACATAAATGTAATGGCATTTCCTAAAGTCCATTCGGTTTGAGAAACTATTTCACTAACTATATCTGTAACATATGGCGTTCGTTGATAAATCCCAGATTCTTCTGGAGTTTCCCAAGGTGTAATATCATTCCATACTTTTGAGTTTTCCGTTAAAAGGCGAGATGAAATATCTTGTTCTGAAGACATGAACGCTGTACTTGCTGCCGATAACTCTCCATGAATCGTTAAATTAGTAGGGTTGACTTGGCTGTTTTCTGCGGTTTCGAACTGAATATATGCTCTGTATAAAGTTGCGCCTTCAGGAATATTTACATTATTAAATCGAATACCTACTACTTGATCTGCGCCATTATTTATAAGTTCTAAAGTTGAACTTTCTAAAGTTACCGTTCCTGTTGAAATATCCTCTTCGGCATCATCTTGACCTGAAGCTACAGGGATTGATTTTTCTTCTAATTCTGTATTTAATAGTCCCACACAATTACAGAAACCATCTTCCTCATCATTTACAGTATCAGGATTACCATCATCGCAAGCGGTACCAACTATAGGACAAGGATTGTCTACAGTATTAGATATTTCTACTATAGATCCTGTTTCTGGAGAAAACACATTTAGGTTTTCTGGTAAAATAAACGGGTTGGTGTTTGCACTAGCCATTTCAGTAACATCATTGGCATTATTTACATTAATAGTGCGTAGTTCAATTTTTTGTTTGTTAATAAAGATTACTTTAAATTGGTTAAAAGACCCCGAATTTCTTGTCCAGCTTTTATCGTCATTATTTGGTCTTAGTGGAGCTCCCCAACAGCCTTCGCCAGTATATACCGTTCCTTTTTCTTCATCGACTACAAAACCTTCATCATTCCCAGGAGCAGAAGAAGGCCTAACAGGCCAAGTGGTTTTAGCGGTATGAGAATCGCTATCTACGACTAATCTTATATTTTGTTCATAAAATAAATGTGCCCAAGCGTTGTATTCGTTATTTCCTTCAGATTTTCCACTAGTATGTGGTCGCATAGGCTTATGGTATTGTGCCATTTTCCAAGTTAAATGCTCAGAATTGGACAAATCTGTTTTTAACCAAGTTAATTGGTCGCCTAAGACAGAAATTTCAGTATTTAAGGTGTAGGTTCTAATTAAATCGTTACCCCAAGTAATGGCATAATACGAATTTTCATTTCTTGTATCGAACAACTCGTAGACAGATGATGCTGATTCGTGATTTCCACGCGCCGGTACTATAGGGAACATTCTCCCGTCTTCTGCTGTGGTTAATTGCCAGTCGTCGAACCATTCTTGCCATTCTGTATTCGTGTCATCATCGGTCATATCTCCACCAAAGAACACAGCGTGTGGTTTTAATTTACTAACTAATTTATTAGCATTTTGTCGTGGCTCTCTATTATTTCTTGAGTCCCCACCAGCAATAAAAAATAATCTACTATCATCAGCCGGGGCTGTTTTAAACCAAAATCTTTTACTTACGCCTTCACTATCAGCAATCACAAAAAAGTAAATCGTATTTGGGCTAAGATTAGTCAGTCTAGAAAACTGATTATTCATCCCTTTAGCGGTAGTAGAATGATCTACAGTTTTGGAGAAAGGATAAGATTCTGAATTAGTACCAAAATCCTCTGTTCCATAATATACAGTGGCATTGTTTCCAGATATCTGATTCCATGCCACTGTAATTGTTGTTGCTGGATTATCAAAAAGTATTAACCTGTATTTATCGTTATTGGCTTTACCATACCATGTAAAAGCTAATAAAAACATTAATAAAAAGGGTAGTTTTTGTTTCATAGTGTTAGTTGATTTTTGTTTTATTGATTTCTTTTTCTAATAAAAATGCGACTAAAGGGATGAGGCCATGTGGCAGTCTGTATACCGTTAAGTAAGCTGTGACATGAATAGAGTTAAGTAAAAAGTCACTATTAATACCTGCCACAATACGGGCTAAAGCAGTTAAAAACCCCCAAACTATAATGTACCCAAAAGCATATTTTGAAAGTTTAGGAATAAATAAAAAGATGGACAGTACTACATCTAGAAATCCAACGATAAATAAAAATAATTTGGCATTGGTTTCGTTTACACCAAGTATCGAAATAGTCATATCTATAAAATGGCCTGGGACATAAATTACGCCCATCGCGAAAAGGCCATGCGGAATAAATGTAAGTGCAATAGATATTTTGAGCCAAAAAAGGAGTTTTGACTTATTTATTGATTTTGTACTATTTATATACAGTAATACTAAAGGAGCTGCAAACTGAATACTAAGTTCGAAGAATTGTAAAGGATCGTAATTCTTGTCTTTTACCAAACATAATCCTAAAATAATCAGTATTAACACCCCAATACTAATACTCGTTTTTTTGACAAGTTGCGATGAAATTTGATCCCAAAATAAAGCCACAAAAGCAGCTATAAATAATAATATAGAAGATAGTTTTACACTAAAATCAATCCATTTATTAACTACGGTACTTGTGGCATAATCGTACCAAGACATATTAAGAACTCCTGTAACAAGAGGAGACAATAAACTTTCATCCCATAAAAACGCTCTATAGGGAGCACCAAAAAAATAAAACTGATAGGCTCGAGCAAAAAACACTAAAAACGCACATAGTTTTATGTAAAAAAACATCTTTTATCCATGTGCCAAAATTGGACTTTATTTGGCAGGTACCTAAAAATGTTAAATTAAGTCTTCTTTATAAATATATTAGTTGAATGTAAATTTTATAACATTTTAAGTTACCTCAATGTTTCCATTATTTCATGCTTTACATTACTTTTCTGGCAGTCTGTTCTTTGAGGAATCTAGGGCGAGTTTCGAGAATTTATATTAATTAAATAAAAGGAAAATATTTAAGCTGATCATTCTATTCTTGATTTTAAATTTTTGACCCTTAAAATTATGCATGTTTATTCATCAACCCCAAAAAATAAACGCTGAGCAGCAGATAATCTTTTATAAAGCCAAATTCATTTAGTTTTTGAAAAAAAAAGATTTTACAAACTCACTCATAAAGATCTAAACTATTAAACCTAAAAAAAGCCTCCCAAATAGGAGGCCTGTGTTTTAATTAACAATAATTATCTAGTTTAAATACTCGTTTTCGTACTAAATGTGATAAAAGATTAAAAATCAACTCGCTTATTGAGCTTGTGATTTACTTTTTTACAAGCAATTTTTTGGTAATTGTTGTGTTGTGGTTGCTAAGTTTTATAAAATATAGTCCGTTGCTTAAGCCAAGGTTAGATACATTTATTTTTAATGATCTTTTTGAAGTTATAGGTTGCATTGAAATACGTTTTCCTCCTAAATCATAAATTTCTAATTCTCCAGAAAATGTGGTCCCAAGTTTTATGGTTAGCATTCCGCCATTATAAGGGTTTGGGTAAATTGCAGCATTTTGCATTTCTATACTATCGTTATTTGAAAGTGTATTCGATTTTGTGGTTTCCATATGGTCTATATTCCAATAAAATATAGAAGCTTGTGCTTTAGTTGTGGCCGTAGCAGTAATAGCATTATTGCTAGCAATAACCCAATAATTACCATTTATTTTTGATTTAATATAAACGCCATCTGAACCATCTGATTCCAGAGTGAACATTTGTCGATTAAATATCCCCGTTGCACCACAGCGAATTATATTATCGCTAGCAGTAGTTACATATTTGTTGGTGGCACTAGATTGAAATGACAGAAATCCGTCTTTCTCTAAAACTATAAATTTTTCAAGAGAGGTTGCCGAATTTATTGTTGCCTGCACCGCAGTTCCCGAAGCCGTATTTACGGTAAGAAATAAACCAGCAGATGAAAGTAAAGTAATGGTTTCACCTTGTGTTGGCGTTTCAGCTGTACCAGTGCTAGAACCGTCTTCGTCTGTGTTGTTTACTATAATCTCACAAGTAGCTGTGAAATTTCCATCAATTGTTTTTACCTGAATGGTGGTATTTCCGCTCTGTACTGCTTGAATTTCTCCATTTTGATTAATGGTAACGATGTTAGTATTTGCAGCAGACCAAGTAACATTCTTATTACTCGCATTTTCTGGTAATACGGTTGCACTTACAGTTTGGGTATCTCCTACATGAAGAGAAAGATTAGTGAGATCCAAATTAACACCTGTAACTGCAACCGTATCTTCGCCGCTAGCACTGTCCTCTGTCAAGGAAAAGTCATCGCAAAATGCAGAAGCAGAGGACCAAAACCATATTCGATAAACAGATTCTTGGTCTCCAGTAGTAAAGGAAAACTCTCCTTTAGTAAAGGTGGTACTCGAAAATTCGTGATTTTTTACCAATGCGTTAGTGTCATGTTTATTTATTCCTATAAAGGCTGAGTTTCCCAAGGTTGTTTTACCGTAAGCAGAAATGGTGTAAGACGTATTGGCCTTTAAGGTTACTAATTGTGCAATGCTTGAGTTGTTAACTTCTCCAGCATGCTGTCCAGAGTTTTTGTTGTTACTTATAACAGCTGAGGCTCCAGCGCTGGCATCCCAATGGGTTAAATCTCCGGTTTCAAAACCCTCATTTTCTAAGGTTCCCATGCTAGAATTTGGTGGCGTAGTAGTACTACCTGTTTTTTCCCAAACTCGAACGTAATCCACAAACATCGATGTAGGCATACCTGGTAATTTTGCTTTGGCTTTAGCATTGGTTTCTGGATTTATGGCATTGTTACGGTTGTTGAAAAATTCTACGAAAGGCTTTCTAAGACCTAAAGAAAGAGTAATATTCATAGGGCG
Source organism: Formosa haliotis (assembly GCF_001685485.1). Lineage (NCBI taxonomy): Bacteria > Pseudomonadati > Bacteroidota > Flavobacteriia > Flavobacteriales > Flavobacteriaceae > Formosa > Formosa haliotis. Next base: position 3,986,096 of record NZ_BDEL01000001.1, read on the forward strand.
ATGCCAATAGGTATTTGGTTTTCTTACAACTTCTACACCATCTACATACCAAATTATTTCTTGTTCGTTAACCTCACAACCATAAATATGATAATCTTGTGTAGGATCCCAAGGGGCTCGCCATTTATTTAATTGTTCATCTGGGTACATTTTTGGTCGTCTCCATACATCTTGTCCGTTTTGTTTTACAACGGCATGTAGATTTAAATCGATGTCTTGGATGTCATCTTGATGACCTTCATACCAATCAAATTGCTGTAATTCTACAATATCAATTTCGCTATAAATCGTTTTTCCGTCTCCTACATTTCTATCAAAATTACTGTATAACCAAAAAGAAGGACAGACACCTTCTCCTATATCTGCTCCCTTTATTTTAGCTTCAAAATAGCCATAGGTAAACGTAGCATACGATTTTAAAATTCCAGATTTAAAATACGTGCCATCGTCTGCAGCATTGTTTGCGTTTTGCCGCATAGTTAAGGCTGCGGCACCATCGTTAATTTCGACATTATTTTGGTTATCCCATTTCCATGCGGTGGTATTAGGAAGGCCAGACGTTTTTTGCCATTTTTGCCAATCTGGGTTGTCGTTGTTAAACTCGTCTGAGGCATTCCATTTTATTTGCCATTGGTCGTTTGCGTTCGAGGTTTTGGTTGGTTGTTGGGCAAATAAAATACTCGTACTACACAATATAGCTTTAACACATAAGTACTTACCAACCCTTTTTAGTTTGTTTAGTTGTTTCATTTTTTTCTTATAAAATTTAGTAAACAATAAAGATATTGTTACGCTACTTGGGTGAATAGTACAAAATTAACTTCTTATGGTATTGAGTTACCTTGTGTGTTTATTTCGTTCGGTCTATTCTCCTTATGCCCACTTGAACTGTTTAAGTATGAAAATGAATTATGATTTTAAACTTGTAAACACTATAGTACTTGTCTCTACTTTATATAACTAATTCATGTGTTTTTTATGAGGTAGAATGTATAAATGGCCGAAAATCAGGTTATTATTTGCTGTGCGAATCAATACGGGCGAAAAAATGATGAAGTGAAACCTTTAATTAGCGGGATAAAAGTGCTTAAAAACCTTTCAAGCTAAAAGAAAATGTCTTTGGGTCAAGCATTCCTCTCCAATCATCTTAATTTAGAGATTAATAGAAATAATTTAAAAATATATAATCATGAATGTACAAGCATATTTGGCCTTTAATGGGGATTGCCATGAGGCGTTAAACTTTTATAGTGAAATATTTAAAGCCGAAATAAAAAATAAACAAACTTACGAGGACCGTAATATAGATATCCCAAATTCGTATCGTAAAAAACTTCAGCATGCCGAGCTAAAGGGGAATGGGGTGCATTTTATGGCTTACGATGCCGCACCAGATACGCCTTTAAATCAAGGTACTAAAATACATATGAGTGTGGACTTAAAAACACCAACAGAAGCTGAGCAATTATTTAATGAATTATCTAAAGCGGGGCAAGTGCATCACGATTTTAGAGAACGTGAATGGGGCCATTTTGGACGCTGTACCGATAAATATGGAATTAATTGGATGGTAAACTGTAATAATTAAGATTCATAGTAATCAATAAAACAAATCATTATGCAAATTATATTTGAGTATCACGATGTACAAGCTAGCGAATCGCTAGAGAAACTGACACGGGAAAAATTAGAGAAATTAGGAGAAAAATTCGAAATGGTAATTCGTGGCGATGTGTTTTTTAAAGTAGAAAACACGACGTCTGATGAGACTGGAAAAATTTGTAATATCAGATTAAGTCTTCCAGGGCCGCGACTTTTTGCCGAGGCTAGTCATGATAATTTTCCTGATTCCATTTCAGAATCTATCAGCGATCTTGAACGTCAGTTACGTAAACGTAAAGATAAAATGAAAACATTTTAAATAATTAACCACAAAAAATTAGAATTATGGATCCGTCAACATTAATAGGAGCAACATCTAAACTTTTTAAAAATGATAAGATGAAGATTGCATTTGTTGCATTACAATTAGGGTATCTAACCTATAAGTTTATTCAGAATAAAAAGGAAATGCAATATAGAGAAATTGAAAATCGGTAATAGATACTGATTTTAATTAAAGGTTTAAAAGGAATGCTTTTCGGGGCTTCCTTTTTTGCTTTATATGAATGGTACATTGGGTAGCTATTATAATTCCCATCAGAATTTTTAATTCTACTGAATGAGTTAAATTGAAAACAAAAACATCCTGATAGGCTAGTAATATTCAAGCCCATCAGGATGTTTTTTTAAGGATTTAAAAAAAATGAGATTTGTTATAAATCTATTTGGCTTGAGATTTTACTTTAAAATGAATGGGTTTAAAGGTGCCGCCATTACTATCTTCTGCCGAGCAAGCTGTAAGGCAAACTAACAGATCCATTTGGGCCTCAAACTTCACGAAATCTCCAGGCTTAGAAGTAGGAGGGAGCACAGATAATTTTCCATATTTATCAAACTGAACATTCATAAAAATATTAAATGCTGTAGGTATATCATCTTGTGAAATGCCATAAGGCTCTAAATTTCTAGTCAAATTTTCTAGACAGCTTGGATGATAACCTACGTTATCGTACATAATAACAAAGGTTTCTGTACTACAAGGCGCTAAAAGAAAGTCATTTCTTCCATTAGTATCTTCTAAGATTTTCATCATTTTATTAGACCTATTACTCCATAAATAATTTCCTGTACTTAATAAAATAGATTCTTCGAAATCTAAAGTTTTACCTGAAGATATTTTTTCTTTAATATCATGTGCGTTAAAAAGCACCATATCGCTAACTTGCTGACCTTGAGGGTTGATAACCGTTAAAATATCACCTTTTTTTAGTTGGATAGTTTTTCCGCTTTGTTCGTTAATTATATGTAACATAGTTATACTAATTGATGTTTTGAATGAAAAGGGCAAGTCCAATTTTGCTCGACTTGCCTACCACTATATTGTTTTGTTTCCGTGTCGTTTCCAAAATCTTTTAACACGGGATTAATGGTGCCCTGAAGTTTTTTATCGCGTTTACGAATTCGTTTTTTTATGCGTTTATAGGTCCCCATTTCTCTTAATTTTTCAAATTGCCAATGCAAATTAAATACGATGGTAGGGTACGGACTTTGTCTGGCAAGTCTAGAACTGTTATGGTGTAAGCCCACAATGTAAAACGCTTTACCCTTTAAACTAAAACTGAAATTTGCATTATTTGGATCTTCGCTTACCACTGGGTCCCAATCGTTATCGTCTAAATCATGTAACTGCTGAAGGAAGGACCATAAGGTTTTTTCAAAAGCTATTTCTGTATTAAAAGTGTCCTTCGGAAAAACAGCGATAAACGATTCAAATTCATTAGACTCAAAATCGTATTGATTTATGTATGCTTCTAAATCTTTTAATACCGTGGTTGCACTTTCTTTCGCCGTCATACTCTCGTAGGTTTTTAAATGATATTTTTCCATCGAAAAAACGGTTTTAGCCATAATGCATGGATGCTTTTTATTCAGAATAAAATCTTTAAATTCTACTTCAATTTCCTCTGTTTTAATTGCTGACTTATTTGGTTCCATAACACGAACTAGTTTGCTTTAGAAGCATTTATATTCTAATATTAATTTAATATAAATGGTTTTCTTCCTAAGATTATAAAGCCTAAATTATAGCTTTGTAAGGACAACAATAGGCGCTATCGCATTTTAAATTAGCACGAAACAACGCCTCGAAAAAGGAAAATTAAACCACTAGATAAAAAGTGTTTTTGAGTTAAAATTGACTTCAATAAAATTGATGTAAACATTTAAAAAATATTACTTTTATTAGGAATACTAAATCTGTTTACTGTAAAAAATGAAATTTAATAGGTATATAAAACGTGCCATTTTAGGAGGTGTAATCTCTATGATTATTATCTTTTTAGGAACGGTGTTAATTGGGAAATTATCGGGGTATGAGGCAAAAATATTAATAGAAAATTCTATAGATGGTATCAATACACTTTGTAACACGATTACTTTAGCTTCGGCAACTATTTTGGCCCTGTTATTAACACTTTTAGGGGTTAGTAATAAATCGAAACTTAAGCCAGAACATTACAAGCATGTGCTTTTTATCGCAAAATTAGATACCATAGTATTTGTAGCGGCTATGATTTCATTTTTATTGTTTAATCTTCCTATTACCGATTCCGAAAATATACCCGAATCGTGGTTTACCATTATGTACTACATTTCGCTAGCCGTGTCTAGCGTTTTAAGTTCTGCCTTAATTATTGTGGTATTAATGCTTTATAATACCATAGTAAGTATTATTAAAATTATGGGTTTAGGTATGACTGATCATCCTTTAGCGATAGATGAAAAAAAGGCTAAAAAGGATTAAAAAAAAGTGGATAGTTTATTCCTATCCACCTATTATTTCGCCACCATTTACATGAATAAATTGTCCGGTAATATAGCTGCTGTCTTCGGAAGCTAAAAACACATAGGCCGGACCTAATTCGCTGGGCTGACCTGCGCGACCTAAGGGCGTGTCTTTACCAAAATCTGAAACTTCATCGAACGACGAAATGACTAAAGGTGTCCAAATGGGGCCCGGAGCTACGCCGTTTACCCTAATATTTTTCTCTGCAAATTGTGCCGACAACGAACGGGTAAAGCTTACGATAGCTCCTTTTGTACTGGCATAATCTACAAGGTGAGAACTTCCTCTATAAGCCGTTACCGAACTCGTATTAATAATAACATCGTGTGCTTTAAAATGTTTTAGAGCGGCTTGCGACATGTAGAAATATGGATAAAAATTCGTTTCTACAGTTTTGTGTAAATCGGCAGTAGTAATATCTTTAATAGAATCTTTAGGAAAATGAGTCGCGGCGTTATTCACCAAAATATTTAATTGCCCAAACGTATCGATACACTTTTTGACACTCGATTTACAGTGCGCTTCGCTTTTTAAATCGGTTTTTATTAAAAGGCATTTTCTACCTTCTTGTTCTACCTGCTCTTTAATTTGTTTAGCATCTTTATCTTCTTCGAGATAAACAAGCGCAATATCGGCACCTTCTTTAGCAAAGTGCAACACAACACTAGCACCAATACCACTATCGCCACCGGTAACTAAAGCTACTTTACCTTTTAATTTGTTGGAGCCTTGGTAAGTCTTCCTAATTAATTCGGGTTCTGGATTCATTTTGTGTTGCATTCCGGGTTTGGATTGCTCTTGCTCTGGAAATTTATCTGGTTTTGCCATTTTTATTGATTTTTTAAATTACTATTGTTTTGAAGGTATCATTTTTTCTTTGTGATTTGAGCGTATTAAAATGTAAAGCATAATACCATTAAAGATTAAGGAAATGGCATTACAAATAATAATTGGCCAATCGTGTTTTAAAATTCCATAAACAACCCAAAGAGCAACGCCAAGACATAAAATAATATACATCCACGGACTTACATCGTTTACCTTTCCTGTTTGCACCGCTTTTATAATTTGAGGCAATACGGCAACAGTGGTAAAAATACTGGCTAAAATGCCAATGGTTTGATCTAAATCCATGGATGTTGTATAGTTAATATTATACAGGAACAGCGTCCGCAACCTCTAAGCGTTTCCAATTACGGTGTTTCGAAATCGCTTCAATAAAGGCTGTCGGCTTGGCATTTAATAATACGGCTTCATCATCGGTATACTTAGAAACAAAGGTTTCATTAATAAGATCGAGGCCTTCATGATCTGCAGCAATAGCCTTACAATGTTTAAAAGCTTCATTAATAAATTTGATATATTTTTTAGAAGCTAAAAGCGCTTTAATAGATTTCTTGCCTCCAGGTATATAAATTGCATCAAAAAGCACACTTTCTGTGGTACTAATTGCAGCATCTACTTTATGTTCCATGCCGTCGGTACAGGTTATGCTTCCGCCATGAGGAGCTACAATTTTTATAATCGCACCTTTTGCTTTTAAAGCTGAAGTCATATTGTCAAAATCTTTCATTGAAAAACCATCAGCTGCTAATACGGCTATTTGTCGTGTGGCAATACTATTGAACGCCGTGTTTGCCTGACTCAACGTTGGTGCTTGTTCTAAGTAAATTTTCTTTTTTCCTGGCTGAAATTTTTCAACTTGGGCATCGGCTCCTATGGCTTGGTTTATTGGTTGCTCTATGGATTTAGGAACTTCTAGTCCTAAACCTTTGGCTACATCTGCCGCTAGTTTTTCATCGACCTGAGATACGACCCAAAGCATACGCTCTTGGATGTGCTGATGTTTACATTTTCCTAATTCAAAAGTGTAGGCTTCCATAACATGCTTCTGTTCCCAATCTGATAAACTGCGATAAAACAACGCAGGTTGCGAAAAGTGATCGCTAAAACTTTCGCTTCGTGTGCGTATTTTTTTTGCATCGATACGCTCTTCGTAAGAGGTAAATCCGCCTTCGGCCATTTTTGCTAGGTGCGGACAACCACCACCTAAACTATTTGGGAAATAGGCAGTTTGTCCTTTAGGGATTTCGGTTTGCATATGGCCGTCGCGTTGGTTATTGTGCGTCTCGCCAACAGGTCGGTTTATAGGAATTTGATGAAAATTTGGTCCACCTAAACGCGATAATTGGGTGTCTCGGTACGAGAATAAACGGCCTTGTAAAAGCGGATCGTTTGTAAAATCGATACCAGGTACGATATGCCCGGGTAAAAAGGCCACTTGTTCGGTTTCAGCAAAAAAGTTTTCTGGGTTGCGATTTAAAGTCATTTTACCTACAATCTTTACGGGTACCATTTCCTCAGGAATTAGTTTGGTAGGGTCTAACAAATCGAAATCGAATTTATGCTCGTCTTCTTCAGGTACAATTTGAAGTCCTAATTCCCATTCTGGATAGTGTCCAGCCTCGATAGCTTCCCATAAATCGCGACGGTGAAAATCGGAATCGGCACCACTAATTTTTACAGCCTCATCCCAAGTTACCGAATGCACACCTAATTTTGGTTTCCAATGAAATTTTACAAAATGAGATTTTCCTTCCTTATTAATTAGTCTGAAAGTATGAATACCAAAACCTTCCATCATACGTAAACTTCGCGGAATGGCGCGATCGCTCATTACCCAAATTTGATTGTGAAGTGTTTCTGTAGAACGGGAAATAAAATCGTAAAAGGTATCGTGTGCCGAAGCCGCTTGTGGGATTTCATTATTAGGTTCTGGTTTTACCGAATGGATTAAATCTGGAAATTTCATAGCATCTTGAATAAAAAAGATAGGCATGTTATTCCCTACCAAATCCCAGGTGCCCTCATCGGTGTAAAATTTTACAGCAAATCCTCTTACATCTCGAGCCAAATCTGTAGAGCCTTTAGACCCTGCAACGGTAGAAAAACGCACAAACACCGGTGTTTTTTTAGAGGTATCTGTAAAAATATCTGCTTTAGTATAGTCTTCTAGATTTTCATAGAGCTCGAAAATACCGTGAGCTCCGCTACCCCGAGCATGAACAATACGCTCTGGAATGCGTTCGTGGTCGAAACTGGTAATTTTTTCACGAAGCAGAAAGTCCTCTAATAAGGTCGATCCGCGCTCTCCTGCTTTTAAAGAATTATTAGTATCGTTCACTTTCAAGCCCTGATTGGTGGTCATGGTTTTGCCTTCCGATTCCTTATATGCTGACTGTAAAGCTTCAATTTTTTTAGATTTTTGGTTTTTATGATTTGACATGGCATTCGGTTTTATAGTGTTCTACAATTTTTTCTGTTTAATAACACTTCCGAAAGTCTTAATTAGCAATGAGATGTATTAACACAAATAAGTAAAAAATTAGCGCAAAAAATTACATGTAATGCTTTTCTATAGTACGATTTTTAACCTTCGTTTTGAGTTAAAATTTAATTTATAACAGCACTTTTGTTTTCGGAAATTCGTTTATTTTCATGGTTTTAACTTTTGAATTATGAATATATTAGGCTTATCTTACGATATCTTAGAGCTAAGTTCTAACACAACTCTAGATTTTATTATTGCTTTAGTAGCGGCTATGGTTGCCGGTTTTTGTATTGGTTTAGAGCGGCAAATGAAAAATAAAAACGCAGGATTAAAAACCTATGCCTTAGTGGCTGTTGGAGCAGCTATTTTTACTCAAATATCATTTGTTTTTATAGATATTGATTACGTCGACCTTAGCCGGATTATTAGTCAGATTGTGGTAGGAGTAGGATTCTTAGGGGCTGGTGTAATTTTGCAAGGTAAAGGGAAAATTAAAGGTTTAGCCACGGCAGCTGCCATTTGGTGTAGTGCCAGTTTAGGATGTTTAGCCGCTTTAAAAATGTATGTTGAGTTAATTAGTGCAACCGTTTTAATTGTATTTATTAATATCATTTTTGGCTATCTTAATAGTAAGATCGATAAATCGAATATAGAAGGGAATTAAGATGTAAATCGTTTTTAGATTTTAACGTCTAAATTTAAAATACGATGCTAAAGGATGAGTTTTTCCTTGTAAAAAATTACTTAATACCTCGGTTCCAATTACAGAAAAAGTAATGCCATTTCCGCCAAAACCTAACAAGAAATAACTGTCTTTAAAATCGGGATGAGACCCAATATAGGGTAGCCCATCTTTAGTTTCTCCAAATGTGCCGGCCCAAGCAAAATCGGTTCTAAAATGATATTGTGGTAATAAAGCATTCAATTTCTTTTTCAAGATTTTGCTTTTATCGTGTAATAAGGCATCCCGCTTTTTTGGGTTTATAAAATCTTCATCTTCACCACCAATTAAAATCCTATTGTCGTCTATCGTTCTTAAATAAAGGTATGGCTCTGCGGTGTTCCAAAACAAAGTGTCGTTTAAGTGCGATTGGTCGGTTTCATTTCGCTCACCAATAATCGCGTAGGTAGATAGTAAATTTACAAACTTGTCTTTTATAAGTTCGGTACTTTCATAACCATTGCAATACATTATTTTTTTTGCAGTAATGGTAAATCCGTAATTCGTTTTTATTTCTATACCTGTAGCGGTATGATTAACAGATGTAATTTCGGTTTTATCAAAAATATTTAGGCCTTTATCACTGTTATATTTTAAAAGGTCATGTGTAAATTTAAAAGCGTCTAAACTTCCTCCTTGTTTTGATAAAATACCTCCAAAAGTATTTTTTAGTTTATATTTTTCTTCAATAAATTTTGAGCTGAGCCAAGTTACCGGTAGTCCGCATTCTCGACGCGCTGCATACTCTTTTTTTAAATCGGCCACATCTGATTTTGACGCGGCAAAGTAAAGCGATTCTTTTTTTTGAAATCCACAGTCTGATTGGATGTCATTCACGATAGTTTGTAAATCATCTATAGCATTAAAACATGCCCAATAATTAGCCTCGGCACCAGATTTACCTATCATTTCCGATAATTTATAAAGCGGCACATCTATTTCGTACTGCAACATAGAGGTTGTTGCCGAGGTGCTTCCATTGGCAACTTCGCGTCTGTCTATAATTGTGGTTCGATAGTTTTCGGACATACATTTATGAGCCATTAAACTCCCGGTAATACCCGCTCCAACAATTAAAATATCGGTTTCTATATTTTTTTTGATGGATGGATAAGATTCTAATAGTCCATTTTTAATGAGCCAAAAAGGCTCGTTCGAAGTGAGTTTCATGTGTTTAGCGATTGGCGTGAATTCGAACTAAATGTAATTTGAAAATTTAAAGTTTTTGCTCTCTAATACTAAAATAAGTAACTGCAATAAGCAGGAGGAACAAACTTTTTACGTTTCTATTGTTATCGCTCTAACCTTAGTTGAAGATCTATGAATAAATAAGGAATTTATTGTAATCCTAACCATGACGGTTTGAATGACCTCTCCTTTTTAAGGTTTTAAATTGTGAATTTTCATACGTAAAACAGAAGAAATTTCACAGTACATATTAGTCTAATTCGACAGAACTACATCTTTGGATTTAGATATAATACTTATTACAACTAAATTCTAATGGAATACGAACAACCTCTCATTTAGCTGTTCCAAATATTATTACTTTCATGAAGTTCCGTTCTTAAAAACTCTATTAATATATCAGCGTCTAATAATGATGTTTCTCCCTCCTTGCACTTCTCCAGCTTTTCCTAGGGTGTTAAACTTCCAACTAAAGCCTAACATAAAATATTGTTGTAACACGGTACTTTGTCTATCTTCTATATAGTTTTCGTTAATTTCACGTCTAGAATTGTTGTTTTGGTTTAATAAGTCGTAGGCTTTTAAAGTGATAGCCCCTTGATCTTTTAGAACAGCATAAGATAATATGGAATTCCAGAACCACGCACTTTTTTCGAAACCATCAGATATATTGGGGTTGTAATTGTAGTTTATAGTATTGCTCCATTCTAGTTTTTTAGTGATATTATTTCTAGAATTTATATACAGTCTATGTACAGTATATTCTTGTTTATTAAACAGGTCGGTGTCAAAGGTATTGTGCGTAAAGTCTAAATTATAATGCGTTCTTAAATCCATAACATCTTTCCATTGAAATCTTAAACCAACATTTGGGCTTATAGATTTTCTTAGTGAAGCATATTGCACATCGTTAGTGAAATTTATGTAACGGTTTATTGAATTGGAAACACCCACATTCATTTGCAGGGTTTTTAAACTATCTATTTTCACTCTCTTATTAAATCCTGCATCGATGTAGAATCTGTAGTTTCCATCTACATTTTCGTAAGTGGTTACCTTTTCTAAATTCTCGTTAACCGTTGTTTTAGATACCACCGCATCATTAATTATACTGGTGTAGGTGTAAAGGTTAAAGCCTATACCTTTTTGAAAATTATTGTTATTAAAGAATATGTTGAAATTATGATTATCTGTAGGACTTAAGTCTGGGTTACCAACAACAATATCTAAAGGATCTGTTACGTCTACAAAGGTTTGTAATTGGTTTAATGCGGGGGCATCGTTTCTTAAATCGTATCGTAAACCTATTTGAGTTTTTGGTCCGTTATAGTTTAAACGATATTGAATAGCTGCAGCATTAAATTGGCGTTTTAAATCATATTCAGGTCGTAAAGCATCTTTATTTTCAAGGGTTCTAAAAATAAAATCTGTTTTTAAAGAGGTTCTCCATTTTTTAGATTTGTATTCTAAAGCGGCTGTTGGTGTACTGGTAATATTAGCATATTCGTAGTCAGAATTAAATGCCGTATTTGTAGTGGGTTCGTAGTTTTGTGTGTCCTCGTTATAATCGAAGGACATTCTGGTATTTAAAATGGTGTGATCTCTATAGGCATAACCAAGGTCTAAAAACAAGCTCTTGTCTATTAACGGTAAACGGTAAGTTGCCGCAGCTATGAATGTTTTATTGGAATTTTCGGTTTCTCGTAACTGATTGATTTCTGTAGTTTTTAGAGCATCACCAAGTATATTTATTTCATTCTCTAATTTATTTTCATCGTCTGTTTGAATGGTTCTGTAAAATACATCCATCTTTAAAAACGACCCTTTTTTACCTAATAGTTTAGTGATGTTTGTGTTATTCTGAAATTCGGACTCATCGGTTTCCGTATACGAATTACTGGTAGAATTATTAATAGGCTCACCAAATTCGCTATAAGAGTTCTGATTTTCTAGATAGGCGTTGGTGCGTTTAATTTTTCTTACTTGAGGCCTTAAGGTAATTAGTAACGTAGAATCTATTTTAAATTTAATATTAGAATCGATACCATGCTGATCGGCATTTTGTACTGCTTTGGAATATGCACTTGTAAAATAACGACCATTTGGAAGAATGTTTTCACGATCGGAGATGGTTTCATTTTCATTATCTGTATTAGAACCAAAATAACTAGCAGTAGCTTCTGCAACTTTACCCCAGTCATCGGCATAATTAAAGCCATAATTTCTAGACGTAATTATACCGTCTATGCCAAAATTAAAAATTTGACTACTATTATCGTACGAGGCTCTACCACCAAACATTTTGTCTATTTCGCCATAACTAAAACCAGGTTCGTTAATATTGTTGGTGCCTACTAAAGCACTCAATCGTAAATCGTCATTAAATTGATTATACATGCCGGCCAATTGGTAACGTTCGTCTGTACCGCCTCCTGCTGCTAACCGGCCAAATACGCCTTTATTATTTTCTTTTTTAATAACTAGGTTTACCGTTTTGTTTTCTCCATCTCCAGCTTCGCCAGTAAAGCCTTCATCATCGGTTTTAGTGTCGGAAACTTGAATTTTTTCAATGATGTCTTTACTTAAATTTCGGGTGGCAATAGTAGGATCGTTACCAAAAAAGCTTTGCCGTTTACCAATACCTGATTTACAGGTTTTCCATTAATCTTTATTTTGCCATCGGGACCGACTTCTACTCCTGGTAATTCTTTTAGTAGGTCTTCTATATTGGCATCTTTCTTAGTTTTAAAGGACTTTACATTAAACTCTAAAGTATCTTTTTTTATGGTTACTGGGGCTTGAGATTTTATTAAAACTTCGTCTAATTTTGCTGCATTTTCCGAAAGTTTAATGGTTCCTAAATTTATCTTAGAAGTGTCTAAACTTACTTTAGTTCTATATGTTTTATATCCCATAAACGACACATACAAGTCGGCTTGTTTATCGCTTGTTTTGTTTTCTAAAGTAAAGACTCCCTTTTGGTTAGAAATGGTATAGGTAATTAAAGTACTGTCTGTTTCGCGTTGTAGATATACCGTAGCAGCTTCTAAAGGCATGCTGTCTTCTTCGGAAGTTAATTGTCCTGTAATTTCGAAAGATCGCTGCTGGGCATAAGTTATACTAACACAACATAAGGCTAGTAATACGAGTATGTTTTTCATGTGATGGTGATTCCTTAGTTATAGATTATAAGAATCTAAAAATACTTCACAGAAAACGCATAATGGGTTGTAAATGAGTTGTTGGTAGGATTGAATTAGAATTGGGATGCTTGCTATTAGAATTCAAATTTAAATAACAATTAAATGTTAAGAAGACAATTCGCGAAGGGTTTGCTCTTTTTTATGTTTAGACACACTAACCGTACTGCCATCTTCCATTAAAATATATCCGCCGTCTCTTTTAACGTACGATTTTACATGATTTTTATTGATTAAATGCGATTGGTGCGTTCTAATAAACCCGTATGCCGACAACAATTCGTCCCATTCCTTTAAGGTGCGGGATACTAAAATTGAGCGTTTATCGCTCATATAAAACATGGTATAATTATTTTCTCCTTTACATCTAATAATGTCGTCTACATTTACAAAAAACAATTCGTCTGCAGTGGGTAACGCTATCTTTTTAGGACCTTGATTGTTCTTTAAATTATCGACTAAGGCTTTTAATTTGTGATTTTCTTTTTTCTGTTCGACAACGGTTAATACGTTTTGAACCGCTTGTTGTAATTCGGAAATTACCACCGGTTTCATTAAATAGTCTAAAGCACAGGAACGAATGGCTTTTAAAACATATTTGTTATAAGCAGTCACAAAAATAACCTCGAAGTTTACCACAGGTAGTGCTTCTAACATGCTAAAACCATTTTTTTTAGGCATTTCTATATCAAGAAACACCAAGTCCGGCTGATGTTCGGCAATAAGCGCCATACCTTCGTCGGCCGATGAAGCTGTAGCCAAAACCAATACCTCGGGGCAATGTAATTCTAATAATCGTTTTAGGTTTTCTTGGTTATGCACCTCGTCATCTATAAGTATACTTTTTAGTTTCATCTGTGCGCTGTTAGTACCGTAATGGCATTATAATTTTTACTTCTGTTCCTGTTTCTGCCTTGTCTTTTTCAGACCGGTCTAGAATACTAATTTTTGCATTGGTATTATATGTTTCATTTATTAACCGGATACGATCTTCTGCAAGTTTTAATCCGTATTTATTACGATTTAAATCGGGTTGTTTTTGCGCTTTTGCAGTGTTTACCCCAATGCCGTTATCGGTTACCAAACAAATAAGATTTTCGCTGTCTGAATGAAATTCTACCGAAAGTGTTCTGTTAGCATCTATTTCTTTTAAGCCATGAATAATAGCGTTTTCTACAAATGGTTGCACCAACATGGCAGGAATTTCTAACTCGTCTTGGTTTATGGCATCATCAATAATAATTTGATATTCGAAATCGAGGCGTAATTTTTCAATCTCCAGGTATTTTCTTATCGATTCTATTTCATCTGTTAAAGATACTAGTCCGCTTTCTGTTTTGTCTAAAGTTAATCTCATGAGTTGCGAAAACTCGGTTAAATAATGGTTGGCTCTTTCATTATCACCTTGATTAATTAAATTCTGAATAGCGCTAAGGGCATTAAACAAAAAGTGCGGATTCATTTGCGATCTAAAACTCTTTAACTGCATTTCGGTAAATAACCGTTTAGAATGTTCTTTCTTTTTAGTAATTGCAATTTGCCATTTTAATAAAAGAAAGCTTAACAAGGCTAACAGTAAAACCGCCAATACAATAATATTATTTTTGTTTTTCTGTAAAAATGTGGCTTTTTTAAACACAAAGGGTTCTAAGAAATTGGCGTTCATATAATGACCATTTTCACCAATACTATTATGCAACAAATAATAGGCTCCGGCATTATAAACCACCATCGTATAATTTTTTATATTGGTCGTGCTTACATAATCTAATAGGTAGCTTTTGTCTGCAAACTGAACCTCGTCTGCCTTTACCAAAATTTTATTTGTTTTTGCATACCACACATCGACTAATTCCTCTGGGATCTGCTTTTCATTTTTGAATTTAGACTTTTTAAAACTGGTGATTTTATCGCCTTCATCTAAAAACAAATTGTTAGGGCTAAGTCTAGAAATAATGAAGTTTTTTGTAATATCCTTAACTCTGCAGCTAAACTGAAGTTCGTTATTATACTTTTGAATATTCTCGTAATAATATAACTCGTTTCGTATAACAATATAGTTTGGAGTTATAATTAAGCTAATTTGATACTGATTGTTAAACCAAGTACCATAGCTGTATTCAGGTAATTCTGAAGGTAATATTTGGTGTCTTTGGGCTAATAGCATCAAGGGTGCTAGGGCCAATACAACTAAAACTATAATTCGTTTCCTCACAGTTATTACCTCTTAGTTAATGTTTTTTACTTTTCTATAAATAGCTCCAGGAAAACCTGTTGGCGTTAACACATAATTAGAGCCATTTTTCTCTGCCTTAAATGCATTAAAATGTTTACCATTATCTAGTAGGAACCAAAATACATCTCCAGATTTTGAACTCCCAATAGTTATTATACGGTTATTTTCAATCTCGTTAATATTTGGAATACCGGTATCATCGTTATAAAAATAGGTATCGGTAATTCTAATTTTTTTAACGCCCATA
This sequence comes from Formosa haliotis, assembly GCF_001685485.1. Taxonomy (NCBI): domain Bacteria; kingdom Pseudomonadati; phylum Bacteroidota; class Flavobacteriia; order Flavobacteriales; family Flavobacteriaceae; genus Formosa; species Formosa haliotis. The sequence goes on from NZ_BDEL01000001.1 coordinate 4,001,466, forward strand.
AAATGTTTCCAATTCCCTTTAACTTCTTCTGGCATGGTTATGTTTCGCTGATCTCGGTTTAAGATTACCATTTTATCATACCGCAGTGTTAAACTATCTTGTGTATGTTTTAAGATATCGATATTGCCTCCCGAGGTATGAAGCAGGAATGTGCCGTCTCCCGTTTTATAAATGTCGCGATACCTATACATTTTAAATTCATATAATAAAAATTCTGGAGTTGCAAGCGCGATTAAAGTTCCATATTTATCGTGCCAACTGCCAAAAAAAGATTTTGGTAAATCTGCTAGAGCTATGGGTTGCTTCTCTAGTTTTGGAGCAACAGTTGTATTAGAAATATTGATGTTTTTTATATACCAATTAGCCTCTCCAGAATCGTGTTCTTTATAATCAATTGTAGTAATTGTTTTGTTTAAAGGCGGAAAATATAATTTATAAATCATGCCTTCTGGGTTATCGACTAAAACACTTTCTCCGATATTTAATCCTACAGCTTTCTTAATAAACATCTTGTCGCCTTGATTAGAGTCGTCCTGAATATGGGTAATACTGGGAATTATAAAACTAACACCTCTTTTCATAAAAAAGTGTAAGATGGTTTCTTCTTCTGTTAATTCGATTTTTGTTAATTCGGCAGAAAAATTCATACCCTCATGAACGGGATTATAAATAACTTTTTGTGCCCATACTTGAAAAGTACACAAAAGAAGAATTACGATTAAATAGCGTTTTTTCATATTAAACATGTCGTAAACAAATTTAACACCTTTAGACCATTAATCTCGGACTTCTTTAGAATTTGGTTCGTTTTACCGAGCGTTTAGCCGTAATGATTTAGAATAGGATTAAAATTTTTATAAACTGAAGGCTCTTATAAACGAGTATTTAAGGTTTATAAGTTTCCAAAATCAAAAGAAATATGAGTGGGATGTACTTTAAAGAATCACCTCTAAGAAATTGGATTAGGGTAAAACCGTTTGCGTTACAGTTAAGCCGAATTGTTAAATACATATACTTTTATAAAACATTCTTGAAAGAGAATGAAAATGTAAAAACATATTAACTTAAAAATTAAATATTATGAGAAGTCTTCTTTGGTTAGTAGCCGTAATTTGTATTATCGTTTGGATTTTAGGATTTTTTGGAATAGTTGCTGGCTTAGGTACAGGAAGTTTAATACATATTCTGTTAGTAATTGCCATTGTCGCCATTTTGTACAATATTATTTCAGGAAGAAATCCTTTATAATAGTAGAATAATATAGGTTTAAATAATTCTCGTTATTGCTAAATAGTAGTAAGGATGTAAGTATTAAGCATAAATTATATAAACAGTATAGGCTTTCTTTTTTCTTAGGAAAGCCTATACTTATTTTATGCCAAGCATATGGTCTTGGCGAATTCTGCAACTCTATTCCAATTGGTATATTCTATGGGTTGGTCTGTTTTGGTTGGCCCTTTAGTCATTTTCATAATTAATTTAATCATCAAACTATCAAAAAAGAATACGATTTGTAGTCTAGTTTACCTGCAAAAACATCAATTAAATTTGGATTCCAATCTATCTCTTTAAAATATTTTATAACATAAGGATTGCTGTTAAACCTGTCTTTATCACTTTTTCTAGCCACTAAATTCACAGAGAAAAAGGCCGTGTAGATTTGGTTTAATTCGTTTTTGTTTTTTTTAATAAACTCGGTGACATCTTTATTGTGTTTCCCGTATCTAATGCTCGCTCCAAGTATGAGTTTAGAATATTTAGAGATAGGCTCTTTAAACGTAGAGAGTTCAATAACATCGGCAGTATATCCAAAATCCTTAGCATGTTGAGCAATTTGTCGACATATTTTAAGGGTCTGTCCATCGGTGGTTGAATATATGATGCCTATATGTGTATTCATGTTCTGTCTACTACTTATGGTTTATCGATTTAAAATTTAAAAAAGTTAATACAACCCAAGGACTCTAGGTATTTTGAATTTTTAAACTAAAATAAGCAATGTTTTTTACACGATATCGTGTATTCTATTTTTTTAAGAGCACGAATTCTTAATGATTTGAAACAATGTCAATATAAACAAACAAAGTTCCCAAACGATAGGGTAATAAATGATACTATTAACATTCTGAAATTAGGAAAGTTTGAAAAAAATCATGAAATTCGACGCGTGAAAACAGCAACCCTATTTTTAGCATTATTTCTGCTTCTAAAACCACTAATACCTTTAGTGGAATATGCTGCGTTTTATGATTACATTAAAAACGAACTTTGTGAAAACAAAGAAATTGTTGAAATGAAATGTAATGGAAAATGTTATTTAGCAAAAGAAATGGCTAAAGTTTCAGACACACCAGAGTCTGGAACTAGTGATAAACAAACCGCTTTCGAAACAACGGTTGTGTTTTACCAGAACATTGTAGATACTGTTTTTACTCCTTTATTCTTAGATCTTAATTCAGAAAAAATAGCATCTAATTATAACAGATCTTACGCTTATTTAGATCAAGATGCCGTGTTTCATCCTCCTAAAGCTTAAAACTTCAAGTATTTATAATTATTAAGTTGCCATGTGTTTTTCCGAATTTATCGGTAGCGCGTATTGGCTAAAACTTATATGTTATTACAATACACTTTAAATCAACTTTTATTAAGCATCAATTGTAGTTTTCAAATCATTTACATTTTAAATGTAATGTCTGTTTTACGCTAATTTGTAATGCTTCTTAAAAATGGTTTCCTACAGTCTCATGTAAAACAATGAGGATATTCTAAAGAAAATAATATAGCAATCCACTCGCCAAGGATATTGGGGATATGGGCTAAAAATGTCTTTGCAAAATGAAGTTTTTAAACGTTCTTTTACCTGCAATTTGTATTGTGATTACCTCGTGTACTATCGCAAAAACAGATTATGAAGCAGAAATAAATAATGAAACAACAGAATATTTCGAATTCGAAGAAGTCACGCGCACAACAAGCGGCGATTATACCATAAGTATAGAAGCTTTAAACGGTACACTTTATAAGGGCTATAACGAAATTCATATAAAAATTTTTAATACCCAAAGTAGTATCGGGTTAGAGCGTGCAGATGTTACGTTTCTTCCCATTTTAACAGATGCTAATGGGAATAAAAGTTCTTGTCCGCATGATTATAATTTAGAATTTGTGACGGAAGAAGATTATTATTTGGGCTATGCCGTGTTTAGTAGCGAAAGTAATACTACAGTTAATTGGCAAGCTTATATTGGTTTTCAGGCAGATTCAGAATCCTTTACTATAAATCCGAGTATTACCGTTGAAACACAAACCAATAAGAATTTAAATATGACGGCTTTTACGGGTAATGATGATGAGCAGTACATTATAGCGCTGGTGTCTCCGCAAAGCCCGAATGTGTCTGAAAACGATTTGGTAGCTGGAATTTACAAGTATAATAAGCCAGAGAAACCGGCAGGAAATTTTCCAGATTTGTCGCAATATTCTTATTCCATTGTTAAAGATTATAACTTGTTGTTAGACCCAAGGATGCCAGAACCTTCAATGGGAAATCATTCTTCGCCTAACAATCAAGATTTAACGCAACAAAATGATAGTTTATACCATGGCGTTGTAAATTATACAATGACAGGAAATTGGACTCTGAATTTTATTCTTCACAATGAGAAAGGTAAAATAATAAAGGGAACCGTGGTTCCTACAGATTTTACTCCGGGGATAGAGGGCGTAAAAAGTGAACTTTTTATAGATATTTTATTCTAAAGAAATGAAACAAATACCCCTAGTTATACTGTTTTTTAGCGTATTAGCATTCGCACAAAATAAACCTGTTGCAACCGATAGTCTAGATGTTGTTTTAGATGAGGTTTTAATTATTGCAGCTAAAAAATCTAAAATAGAAACAGATATGAAAATGGCTGTTACTGTTGATGAGTTTTTAGCGTCGTCCAATAGTATCAGTTTTATTAAACGTGGGGCTTATGCTTGGGAGCCCTTATTGAATAATATGAGTACAGAACGTTCTTCGCTAACCATAGACGGGATGCACGTTTTTGGTGCTTGTACAGATAAAATGGATCCTATAACCTCGTATGTAGAAAGTAATAATCTGTCTGAAATTGATATAACATCTGGGCAGGAGGGTAGTATGCATGGCGCAACAGTGGCAGGAAGTATCGATTTAAAACGTAAAAGTACAGCGTTCGGACTCAGTAAAGCATGGAATGGTGCTTACCAAACAGGTTTTGAGTTTAATAATAATCAGTTTTTTAACCTCGGAAATGTGTCGTATTCAAGCGATAAACTTGTTGCCGATGCAAGTATGTCTTACAGAAAAGCAGGAAATTATACCGATGGACATAACGATGAGGTAAAGCATTCGCAATTTACGAAATTCAATACTTCATTGGGCTTGGCGTATAAAACAAGCGATTTGTCTTCTCTTCGTGTTGATGCTATTTTCGATAAAGCCAAAGATGTGGGGTATCCTGCATTACCTATGGATTTGTCGCTGTCTAGAGCATTAATTACTTCGGTAGCCTACAAACAGTTTTTTGAAGATAAACTTATAAAAGTATGGGATAGCAAAGTGTATTTTAATGCTGTAGAACATTATATGGACGACACCACAAGGCCAGAAAATTTAGTGCATATGGATATGCCCGGCTGGAGCACCACTTACGGTTTATTGTCTTCAATTAATTTAAAAACAAAAAACTATGCAGCAGAAATTCAGGTAAATGCTTACGATAATTTATCTATTGCCGAAATGCGTATGTATCCGCAAGACCGTAGCGAAACCACGATGTTTGCTTATAGTTGGCCTTGGGTTACCACGTGTTACGCCGGACTTTCCATGAGTAATACTTTGGATATCTCAGAACGCAGTTTGTTGAGTTTTGGAGGAACTTTAGGGGTAAATTACAATTATTCAAAATATATAGAATTCAATTGGATTTTTCACCCTGGAGCACCTCAAGAAAAAACTCGGTTTCTACCAAATGTATATGCGAGCTATCAACTAGAAACAGAACATTTTAATGCCTCTGTAGGCGGAGGGTATGGCCATAGAGCGCCTTCAGTTTCCGAAGGTTATGGGTATTATATTTATAACAGTTTTGATAGGTACGATTATATAGGAGATCCAGATTTACCCAACGAAATTTCTTATGAAGCGAATGCCAGTGCTGGTATTAAAAACAACAAAGGAGGCATTCAAGCACAGGTAAATTACTTCTATATTAAGAACTATATCATCGGAAGAATTTTAAGTCAGGGAAGCCCCATGAATTACCAATCGGTTGGTGTTAAAGGGTACACGGCTTTAGAATATGCTACCTTATTCAACTTTTCTATAAATGCGAATTATGCCATTTTAAACAACTTACATTGGGATGGTTCCTTAACCTATGCCCGTGGCTTAGATGAAAATGAAAATAATTTACCCTTTATTCGTCCCCTTAGCTATCAAACATCATTGCATTTTTCGTATAAAAAATTTGGAGTTTTAACGGCCTTAAATGGCGATTTCGAACAAGTGAATTATAGCCCAGAATACGGAGAAGACGAAACTCCAGCGTATACCAACTGGAATATTTCAGCAGACTATTCCTTTTATATAAAAGACTATAGAACGGTAGTTCAAGTTGGCGCAGAAAATATTTTTAACACCTATTACAGTACCTATGCAGACTGGGGGAATATCCCAAGAATGGGACGAAACATTTTTACTTCATTAAAAATAAATTTTTAACAATTAACACTAAAATAAAATCTTAACCATTAAATCAAAAAAAAATGAAAAATTTAAAAAAACACCTTTTATTAGCCGTTGTGGCTTTAGCATTAGTCTCTTGTAACGACGACGATATGCCTGTTGCAAACGATGTAACATTACAATTTAATAATACTTTTTCGGGAGAAACTATAGTACTGGGCAATGCAACTTCTACATCTGCTACCGTAAACACATCGGTAGAGGGGCAAACACATCATTTTTCTGAATTAAAATACGTTATTAGTAACATTCGTCTTATTAAAGCCGATGGTACCGAAATTCCATACCATGTTAATAATTTAGATAATGGAGCAACGATGGTAGATCAGGCAAAATCTGAAACATTACAATATGTTTTAAACGATATTCCAACGGCAGAATACAGTCAAATTAAATTTGGATTGGGTGTAAAATCTGATTTAAACACCTTAGATCAAGTAAGTTTTCCTGAATTTTATGCAGCCGCAGGAGCAAACGATACCCAAATGCATTGGGAGTGGGGAACAGGGTACCGTTTTACTAAAATTGAAGGATTTTACAATGAGGAAAACAACGAATTATCCTTTCATTCTGGTAGTACTGTAGAAGGTGAAGTAGACGATGAAAGTAGTTATGTACCAGGTTTTGATGCTTACAGAGATATTACATTAAACTTGCCAACTAACGCTGTTGTAGGAGAACATGCACCAACAATCCATATAGAAGCAGATTTTGATAATCTATTAAGCGGAAAAACAAACACAATTATTTTAAGCGATACTAATGCAACACCAAGTGCGCATACCTCTGTAACTATGTCGGAGTATGTAGACAATATTGGTGGTAATGGCACTAGCGATATTACAGGAATGTTTTCTATACAAAACGTAGAAAACTAAATCTTAAATATTTCGGTCGGTTAGGTAATACCACTTGGCCGACTTTTTTTAATAATTGTAAACCATACTTGTTGCCTTATGAAACTATGCTTTAGAATATTCGCATTAGCTTTGGTGTTAACCGCTTGTAGTCAGGATGATTCCGATACCGTTTCTTATATTAATCCAGAACTCACATTAGATATTCCGATGGGTTTTCCAGAGTTTAATACTTCGGTATATACCAATAAACCAACTGAATATGGTGTGGTTTTGGGAGAAAGATTATTTAACGAAAAGAAATTGAGTGCAGATAATACCGTGTCGTGTTCTAGTTGCCACATACAGGAAAGTGCGTTCGCAGATCATAACCCAAAAGGAATTGGTATAGAAGGCAGAATCGGACTCCGAAATGCACCGGCTATACAAAATATGGCTTTTATGCAGGTCTTTAATTGGGATGGTAATAAGCGTGTTTTAGAGAGTCAGCCGTTGGTTCCAATTATTACACATGAAGAAATGGATTCCTCTATTCTTGAAGTTATAGAAAAGCTTGAAGCCGATGGTTCTTATGTAGATTTGTTTAATAAAGCTTTTAATGGTGAAGGTATAACTGCTAACGGCATTTATAATAGTATTGCGCAGTTTGAATATACTTTAATATCGGCAAACAGTAAGTACGATAAAATGAAGCGCGGAGAAGGAGAAACCTTTACAACTGAAGAAGCACAGGGGTATGCTGTTTTTCAGAAGAAATGTATTAGTTGCCATAGTACAGGATTATTTACCGACCAAAGTTTTAGAAATATAGGATTTCCTTTAAATCCAGATCCTGAAGAAGCTGGGAGAGCTAGAGTTACAGGGAAAGTTGAGGACTTTATGCGTTTTCGTGTTCCATCGTTACGCAATATTGCTTATACAGCTCCGTATGGTAGCTTTGGACAATTTGAAACGTTAAAAGCAGTTTTAGATTATTTGGATGCCGGTGTTTTAGAAGCCGATAATCTAGATCCTATTTTAAAAGAAAATGGAAATAGTATTCCACTTTCCGAAACCGAAAAAGAGAATCTTATTGCCTTTATGAATACCTTAAGCGATGTTGATTTTGTAAGCCCTTAATAGGTTACAAAGGTCTTATTAAAGTGAAAATTGGACTGTAAAGTTTAAAGCTTCGTTTTAATCAACAAAAGTTTCTTTCATTATTGATTTTAGTTCCTTTATCTCGGGATTAGTCATTTTTCCTAAACGTTTCACAATTCTTAATTTATCAACAGTTCTAATTTGGTCGATAACTATCCAGCCAATTTGATTATTGTGTTTTATTTCTATTCTTGTAGGATAATTTATAGAACTTGTAGTCATTGGTGCAACAATAATAGTCTTTAAAAATTTATTCATTTCGTTTGGTGAAATAATTACACAAGGGCGTGATTTATTGATTTTACTTCCAACGGTGGGATTAAGATTAATTAGGACTATATCGTATTGTTTTAATTCCATTCTTCAAAGGTTTCATCTTCAAAGACATCATTAAACAACAACTTATCATCTCCATTTTCGGTCATTTGTTTAAAAGATTCTTCCCACCCTTTTCTAGGAGTTGATATGGGTTGAATTATGATTTTTCCTTTTTCAAGAATTAATTCTACTTTATCCTTTATATTGTATTTTTCAAGTATAGTTTTACTAAAACGTATGCCCTTTGAATTTCCTATTTGTATGACTGAAACTTCCATAATTAAACACTTTTGTTATTACAAAGTTTTTACTAAATTTTTTAATAAACAATTAAAGCTAAGGCTATACTTTTTACATTATTTATTAAGAAGGAAGGAGTGGTGTTGAAACGGTTTTAAGCGATGACTACTTCTATTATTTAACAGTATAGCGTACCAAGACTTCATTATCTAAGATCACATTTGTAGACCAAATAAATTTCGCATCTTCTGTGGGATCATCAAAAATAGAAGTGAAATTGGTGTACGACGGTTTATTATCTACTCCTATAGTTTCGTTAGAAAACGTGGTGGCATTCGGCCAATTAGAATCATCAAAATCCGTATTCATCCATCCATTAGGAATTTCCCAATGCAAACCGTAAAAGGATGAACCGTCTTGGCCACCATTGGTATCGCAAGTTTTAGAATATCTATAATTTCCTACTTCCTTAGTGCAGTTTAAGTCTGTAATTGGTGCCGTGTAAAAGGTCTGTGCTTTCCAATTCTCGTTAGTTGTAGCTATTATATGGTTTGCGGCATCTTTAATAACAGCTACCAATCCGCCGTCCCCAGCATGAAAAGATTTTCCTCTATTCGCTTCACAGCCCACCCCAAGGTGCTCTTCCCAATCTACTAATTTAAAGGCTATAGTAAATGGTTTTTGAACTTTAAATTTCACGATGCTAGAATTAAACTGTGTAAACGGAACTTTGTCTTTACCAACAGGCATGCCGTTAACATACATTTCAAAATAATTGTCGGCAAAAATATAGGCTGTAAAAAGCGCTCCAGTTTCGTCAATTTCAATGATTTTAGAGTCATCAAATTGAGATAAAGCTTCTTGAACTGTTGCATACGTGTTTCCTTCGCAGGCATTAAACAAATCTGAAGCAAAAGGAAAATTAGTATTTGTATAATTTGTTTGGGCAGGTACAATCCATGTTTTACCATCGGTAGATTGTATTTCTCCTACATCTGTTTTCCGGCCTCGCTCACAGGAATAAAGGTCTTCTGTTATAGTTTTAGCGATACCTTGAGTTATGCTAGCCGTACCTTTGTAAATTGGTGACTCTGGTGTTTTTAAAGACGCTGTTTCAGACTTTTTGCTAGCGGTATTACCGCAACTTATGCTTAATAAAAATACAGATAAAAGTAAAAGATGTTTCATGCTTTAAAGTTAATTGTTTTTTTGAAATGTCCGAAACGTCGTTTTTGAGCTGTTTTCTTAGTTGTGATAAGCGGCTTGTTCGAGATTATAAATTTTGTGTTCTTTAAAGGTTTATTTATTGAGTTAGTAGCGTTAAATATATTATAACTTCTTAAGGATATTTTATTTGAAATTTATCAATATCTCATGGAATAGGTTAGATTTTAATGGTTTGGGCTGTAATTATTTGAATAAATACAGAGTTTGTTACTATTTTTTTATAATTTAAACTAACATTTTAAAAAGGGTAATATGCCAAAGGGTTTTGAACAGGTTTTAGATTTATGGAGAAGAGAGTATTCTAGTAAAGTAAATATATATGAACCTTATAAATCTAAAGATCAACTTCGGTTATTTGCCTCGTTATTTGCTCCTGGTGAAACATATTTTTATATTCTAAATATGCATAATCTGCAATTAGAATATGTGTCTGAAAGTATAATGAATGTTCTTGGAATTACTCCTGAAGAGGCTACAATCGAAAAAATAGTGAGTACGGCTCTTCTAGATGATCTTGAGCTTTTAGAAAAAAAAGAGGAAGTAATAAAAGACTTTTTTCTTAATTTTTGTAATTCAGAGCAACGGTTAGATTATAAAGCATTGTATACCTACCGTATGAAGGATTTTAATAATGAAATAAAAAACATGTTACATCAGGTTACTGTACTCTCCCTAGATAATAACAATTTGCCGCAACATGCCATTAGTATACACACCGATATTTCTCATGTGCAACAACAGTCATTATCTAAAATTTCGTTTATGAGTTTGTCTGGAGAAAAGTCATACTATAATATAGATGTATCTGAAGGTATTTTTAATCCTAATATTACGTGTAAAAATAGTATGAATTTATTAGAACTCTTAACAAATCGCGAGCTAGAAATAGTAAAACTTTTATCTAAGGGGTTTTCTACAAACCAGATTAGCGATAAAATAAATGTCTCCGTACATACTGTACAAACGCATCGTAAAAACATTAATAAAAAAACTGGTTTCAAAAATGCAGCAGAACTTATTGCTATATGTTTAATGTCTGGTGTAATTTGAAATTAATACTATAAAGGCATCGTGTATTAGAAAACACTTACATCATCATTTATTTCAATCCAATAATTGTCTGGGTCCTGAAAATAAATCTGTTTAATACCATCGTTTCTCACATAATCTTTATTTGGAGTATCGAGCCAATCGGTATAATCAATATTTAATGTTTTTAAATGAGAAACAAATGAATCGACGTTTGCTGTTGATAGCGCAAAATGAACAGCTTTATTGGTTTTTATTTCGGCATCTGGGCGCGGAATAATATGAAGCTGTTTGCCCTCGCCAAGTGACAAACATCTTGTTTTAGAATTTGAAGCTGTATTTTTTATTTCTTTAAGCTGAAGTACCTTTTGGTAAAACGCTACAGATACACCTACATCTTTTACAGAAATAGCAATATGGTTGAAGAGAAAGGTATGCATGGGGTATTGGTGTTTTATTAGTTTAAAATTGGAATCTATTTATAATTTTGAATGTAAGAACAACCGGATAATAAGTGGTTTCGGATTTTGATTTTTATACTTTTTTCATTCAATCTCACATCACCTTTTCGGCCAAATATTTCTGAACTTCATACACATCTATACTTTTATTAAATTTTTTACTTACAGATGGGGTGTCTTCACTAGAAATCCAAATTTTTAATTCGGCATCCAAATCGAAAGTTCCCGCGGTTTCTAGAGAAAATCGAGATATACTTTTATAAGGCATCGATCTGTATTCCATTTTGCTTCCCGTAAATCCTTGCACATCAATTAAAATTAAACGCTTATTGGTAAACATAAACGTGTCTCTTAGAAGTTTAAATCCCAATTCAACATGTTCGTTTGTAATAAGCAATCTTCCGTATTTTTGATTTAGTTGTTCGGCAGATACTTCGGAAGCATTGCCTAATATTTTATTGAATATTCCCATTGTATTTTCTGTTTGAAAAGTAAGTGCATGCAAGTTAAATAATTAAATGAATTTATTTTATTCGAATTGAAATGAGAATTGACTTGAAAACAAGGAAAAACTATGGATTTTCTTATCCTTTAGCTTTAAAAAAGGGTATTTTTGATATTAAAAATTAACAATTTGCTTGCATTCGCCTTATCATTAATTTTTGATCTATAACGCTATAGGTTTCGATTTGTAAGTTGCACTTATATAATACTATGGAAAAATTTGCCGATGCTATGTATAACGTTCCTATAAACAATTAAAAAATATCTTTTAGATAACATGAAAATTTTAGATTAAACACATTGCTACCCTATGAGACAAGTTGTAATAATATTAGGATGTTTACTTTTTGGAGAAATCGTTGTACACCTTACCGGAATTAAAATGCCATCTAGTATAATTGGTATGATACTTTTAACCGTTTTATTAGAACTGGGTTGGGTTAAATTAAATTGGGTGAGTGGTCTTAGTGATTTTTTAACTAAGAATATGGCCTTCTTTTTCGTACCTCCAGGGGTCGCTATTATGTTGTATTTAGATATGATAAAACTATCGTTTTGGCCCATAATTATAGCCTCTTTAATTAGTACTATAATTGTTTTTGCTTGCACAGGATGGACACATCAGTTATTCATGAAGCACAAAAACACGTTTAAAAAAAATAAATAAGCAAAAACTAAAATTATGGTTGAGGTTTTACAGTCCGAGATTTTTATTTTAACACTAACCTTTGTTGCTTTTTTTGTGGCTCAAATTATTCAGAGAAAGACAAAAATGATTTTTCTGAACCCTGTTTTGCTTGCCATTTTATTTATTATAGGAACCTTGTTGCTTTTAAAAATTGATTTTACCGCTTATCAGCAAGGTAGCAGAATGATAGAGTTTTTATTAAAACCAGCTATTGTGGCCTTAGGTGTGCCTTTATATAAGCAACTAGGGAAAATTAAAAAGCAAGCAATTCCCATTATTACTTCGCAATTGGTTGGTTGTGTGGCAGGAATCGTGTCTGTGGTTTTAATAGCAAAAGCTTTAGGCGCTCCAAAAGACATAGTTTTTTCTTTGGCCCCAAAATCGGTAACAACACCTATAGCCATAGAAGTCTCTAAAACTTTAGGGGGAATTCCGCCACTTACGGCTTCTGTCGTGATTTTGTTTGGAATTATAGGATCTATTTTCGGATACGAAATAATGAAAATTACGCGTATAAAAAGTACTATTGCTCAGGGGATTTCTATGGGAACTGCAGCGCATGTTTTAGGGGCTTCAAAATCTATGGAAATTAGTGGAAATTTTGGTGCGTTGTCTAGTATTGGTCTTATAGTAAACGGAATTTTAACGGCCCTTTTAACCCCTTATATTATTCAGTTTTTAAGTATATGGATCGATTTTTAGAACCATAGTTTTAAGATTTTAATCAGTCAAATAGTTTTACATACTTGTGTTCAGGATATAGTCTTGAGCACTTTTTTTTGTTTTAAAATGAAATAAAATGGCTTTTTATAAGCATGATATTTTATTACAATAATACAATGGAATTTTACTATAAAGTATCTTGAGTTCACCAATATATTTGTAGGTATAAAACAATACAGCCATGAAAATACTTTACATCCTAAAACAATCACGTACGAAAAAGCAAATGACAATATTAACATGTATTTTATTGGTATTGGTCGGGTTTACAGCCTGCAATACATCTAATGCAGAAAATAAAACAGTCATGAAATCACCAGAACAGAATCAGAAAAAGAGTTATTGGCCTAATAAAGCTCAATTAGTCATTTCAGTATCCATGCAATTTGAAACAGGCGGACAGCCAGAGGGGGCAGAAAGTCCATTTTCGGGCAATCCATTACCGAAAGGAAATCCAGATATGCCAGCAGAAAGTTGGTTTAGATACGGTGCAAAAGAAGGAATCTATAGAATGTTAAGATTATGGAAGAAGAATGATATTCATGTTACCTCGCATGTTGTTGGTGAAGCCGCAGCGCAATACCCTGAAGTGGCTAAAGCCATTGCCGATGGTGGACACGAAATTGCTGCTCACGGTATGTCTTGGAGTGATCAATGGAATATGAGTTACGATGAAGAGTTACAATTCATTAAAAAAGGAATAGACACTGTAGAGGCAATCACCGGACAGCGCGGTATTGGTTATAATGCCAATTGGTTGCGTAGAGGCCCAAATACATTAAAAGTTTTACAAGAATTAGGCTTTTTATATCATATAGATGACTTGAGTCGTGATGAACCATTTATTACAAAAGTACGAGGAAAGAACTTTGTAATTATGCCTTATACTTTACGTAATAACGACATTGTAAATATTGAAGGAAAACAATGGAGTCCAGATCAGTTTTTAGCTCAATTAAAAGCGGAATTCGATCAATTGTATGCCGAAGATGCTAATCAGCGTCGTATGATGAGTATTAGTTTACACGATAGAATAGGGGGAACACCAGCTGTGGTACATGTAGTAGACGAATTTATTCAATATGCAAAAAGTCATGAAGCTGTGGTATTTATGCGTAAAGATGAAATCGCAAATATGGTTAAAGACGATCCGAATACTCCAATTGATAATTCGGAATTAGAGTTTAATAAATAAGACCATTAAAATGAAAACAACCATAATAAATGAGACCGGAAATTGGAACGGATTATGGACGGATGCTTTAATTTCTGAATTAAAAACTAATACAGATAATGTTCAGGTTGGTGAACATCTAATTTTAGAAACCGAAGCTTTTAAAGTGTGGAGTATTGCTATACCTGTAGGCGAGTCTTTGCCTTTTCATAAACACAATAAACCTTATTTTTATACAGCAATACAACCAGGGAAATCGAGATCGTTTTATGCAGATGGTAAAATTATAGAGACCGAATATGAAGCGAATGATATTAAGTATTATAATGACTTAAATTCAGCTCAGTATTTTATTCATAACCTGGAGAACATAGGAGAAACCACTTTAATCTATACGACTGTAGAATTTAAGAAATGACCTCTAATCCTAAATGATTAGGAATTTAGCTCAAATAAAAGAGAGGCTGTCCAAAAAGTTGAATTTTCGTCAACTTGAAATTGATTCAGGTTCTCACAAAATTGGTAATCAGTATAATGAGATTCTGAAATAAATTAAGAATGACGGTTTTAAAAATTTTTAGACGGCCTCTTTCTATAAATATTTAGTAAAAATTATCTTTTAATTTCTTGAATGTAAGCATCTAATTTTTCACCGTATTTAGATGCTTTAATTTCTGGTGTAAGAGATTTGTTTATAGTGTCTAACCATTTAATATTAGCATTGTAAATTTCTGTAAGGGCTAAATAGGGAGCCACTTCTGCATCTCTATGATTAATAGCATAATTTACAGTGTATAAATACTTACGCTTAATTAAGCTTGCATCAGCTTTATTTATGCTATCAATTTTAATAGTGTCGTTGGCTCTGGTAGCATCAAATTTTGCCTTAATTAAGTCTAAACGCGAGTTGTTTATTTTAGAATTTACAGTAAGATATTCATCTAAAAGCGCCTGATTTCTCGAACCTGAAACTTGAGCATCAATAATAAAGTTTTTAAGTGTACTATTAATCGTTACTATACCAGGTTCAGCAAAAAACGGAAGACGTTCAAAGGATTTATCATGTTTGTTTAGTGTCAAATAAAATATTTCTGGGGAATCTACTTGTCCGTGTAACTCGAACGTTTCATTACCATTAATCTTTAAAGAATCTAAAGTTAGTATTAAAGAATCTTCGGTTTTTTGAAGATAAACGGTTCCTTTTTTTAAGCCTTTAATATGTGCATTTACAGTTAAGTTTCCTTTATCCTTTCCGCAGGATACGACAATTAATAAAAGGAATAAAATAGCTAGATTTTTCATTGTAATATTGAATTAGGAGCGCAAATATCTTATAATTATTTATTAAAAACTAACCGTTAGCAACGATTTTCATTAACTCGGTACAAAGTATCGCGCCATAGGTTCCTACAACATATCCAAATACGGCTAATAACGCACCTACAGTGGCTAAAGACGGGTGAAAAGCGGCGGCTACAACAGGAGCAGAAGCGGCACCACCAACATTAGCTTGGCTACCTACGGCCAAAAAGAAATACGGAGCTTTTATAATTTTCGCTACTATAATAAGTAATACTGCATGTATGGTCATCCACACTAATCCAATTAAAATTAATCCTGGATTATCGAATAACTTAGTTAAATCCATTTTCATACCAATGGTTGCCACTAAAATGTAAATAAAGACACTCCCAATTTTACTTGCTCCAGCACCTTCATAATTTTTAACTTTTGTGAATGATAGTAAAATACCAATACATGTTGCAATAGTAATTAACCAGAAAAAACTACTTCCAAAAGAAGATAGCGGACTTTTAGGATCGCTAACAGCTGTGAAATTTGTTGTTAAAAAATCAGAAATAATTTCCGATCCAAAATGTGCTAAACCTACAGCACCAAAAGCATAGGCAAGAATCATCATAAAATCGGTTAGGGTTGGTATTCTTGTGGTTTTATCGCTGAATTGTTGAACACGTTCCTGTAATTCATCAATGGCGGTATTATCTGCTTTTAGCCATTGGTCGATTTTTTTACGTTTACCAATACCTAATAATATAATGGCCATCCAAATGTTGGCAACAACAATATCTACCAAAACCATTCCGCCATATAATTCCTGATTGAACTCGTAAATTTCTAACATCGCTGCCTGGTTAGCACCACCTCCAATCCAGCTACCTGCAAGGGTAGAAAGTCCGCGCCATACCGCATCGAAACCAGCGCCGCCTACTGTTTCAGGAGAAAACGTAGAGATTAATAAGATGGCTATAGGTCCTCCAATTATAATACCTATAGTTCCTGTGAAAAACATAATTAATGCTTTCCAGCCTAGGTTGAAAACCGCTTTTAAATCGATACTTATGGTCATTAAAACCAAAGCAGCAGGCAATAAATAGCGACTGGCTATAAAATAGGTTTCAGAAATATCTGCAGAGATAATTCCTAAAGAATTAAATATTGCAGGTATTAAATAACACATTAATAAGCCTGGAATATATTTATAAAAGGTTGTCCAGAATTTTGTTTTTTTCGACTCGGTGAAAAATACGAATCCTAGCGAAATCATGAGTATGCCAAAAACAATGGCATCGTTAGTAAATAGGGGTGTGTTTTCCATAAAATTTTGTTAAAGTCGCAAATTACCACTTTCACACCTTAAAAAAAAGAAGATTGATTTAAAGTTTGGCACGATGATTGCTTTTTACATTACAATTATTATGATGACGATTATTAGAGTGTGGTTACTTTAATATTAAGAGTAATAATTTTTCATATTGGTTGGTTAGTTAGTGAAAAAGCATCCCTAGAGGATGCTTTTTTTTTTGCCTTATATTTTTTGAATAAAATCTACAATAGTATTAATTAATTCTGGAGATAAAGGTCTTGCAGATTCGTTATAGGATTTGGTGTTTTCAAGAGGGTCGCCACTTTCAATGGGCACTAAAACATGGTTCATTTTATCGATGATAACTAATTGAGCTAATGGAACAGCGGTTTTTAATCGTTCGGCTTCTGTTACGCTAACTTGCAAATCTTCTGTGCCATTTACTATTAATATAGGCATGTTTAATGTTTTAAGTTCTTCTTCAGGATTGTAACTCATCCAATTGGCAAAAAATGGTTGCATGTCTATATTAAATATAGATTCTAGAGCAGCTGGATAATCTGTGGTTGTTTCGCCTACTTTAAGCTTGGCAAATACTTTCTTGGAATCTTCTATATAATTTGGAGCATTGACAGAAATTTGATCAATAATTATGTTATCTATGGTTTGTGCAGGTCCCGCTACTGATATATATCCGTCGGCTTTATCTTTGGCTATCAACATACCTATTAAACTACCTTGACTATGGCCAATAACAATAATATGTTTATAAGCGTTTTTAGATTTAAAGTAGTCTAATACAGCTTGTGCGTCCGACACGAAGTCGTCAAATAAAATAGTCTTGTCAATGTTTCGCATTTTAATTTGCTTCACAATGCGTTTGTCGAACCTAAAAGAGGCTATGTTGTGAATAGCAAGTTGCTCGGCCAACTTTTTAAGAGAATTATTTTTTAAAAAGTTTTGATTACCATTTCTATCAGTCGGACCAGATCCTCCAATTAAAATGACAAGATTGGGATTGTCTGCATTTAAGGGAGTAAGTAAAGTACCATCTATAAGATTGGTAATAGATAAATCTTCGGAATTAAATTTTTGATCTTGTGCAAATCCAATAAGCGAAAAAACACAAATTATACAAGTTAAGATGGACTTCATAGTGGATGATTTTTAATAAATTTTGACGTATTACGTTGCTATCAAATGTACATTAAAAGTATTAGATATATAATTGATCTTGCCGTTATATTAAGAATTACAATTGGTTTTTAGTCGGTTTTTACTGTTTTTAGTCGATTTTTGTTAAAATTTAGTGCATTTCGTCGAAAAATAGAGTAGTTAAACAGTTTAGCTCGTGGTTAATTTTATCTTTGAATTGTACTAAAAAATATTTTAGTTAATGGATTAATTAATTAATGTTTGCATTATGTTGTTGATACTGGATTCCCAAATCTAACTACATTATAAAAAAGTGCAAATAGTAAGAAACCGAGGTTGAGGGACCTCGGTTTTTTTATTTTATAATAGTTCGAAACGTCAGATTTATACGTTTGCCAATATCTTTTTTTGTTTTAGGAAGTTGATGCAACCAATGGGTTTGTGTGCCTTTTTTCATAAGTAAAAGACTGCCGTGTTTTAGTACGAGTTTTTGTTTTAACTCTGGGTTTTCTTTATGTTTAAAATGAAAAATGCGTTCTGCCCCAAAAGATACCGATGCGATAATAGGATCGGGGCCCAATTCTTTTTCGTTATCGGCATGCCAACCATTACTATCTTGTCCGTTGCGATATAAATTACATAAACAGGTTGTAAAAAGATGGGCACTTTCAGTTTCAATCTTCAATTTAATTTCTAATAGCGTCTTATTAAAAGGATGAGGGTGCATGGTAATTCCTGAATACGAATAAGTCTTATTGTTATCGGCAAACAATGCAGTTAGGCGAGGTTGCAAATGTGTTTTTCCGAACAAAGTTATTTCATCCTGTTGCCAATCTACATTTTTTAATAACGTATTGTAATATTGATTAGCTTCGGAAATATTGAAAAATGAAGGATAATAAATCACTTCAGCATCTTTCATTTGTAAAGAAATAGGATTGTTATCGGACAGCATAACTAGAGTGTTATATACGAATAAGCCCAATACATAAGAATAAATTGTAAAGGGATACGTAAAATTAATACCCATTTAGGAATACCTGCACCTGTTTTTTCGTTTTTCAGCATATAAAAATGAACGAGTAAAAAGACCAAGAGCATGGCTATGAGTCCGTAAATCGAAATTGTTTTTAAAGCGGGAATGCAAATGCAAATACCTAAAACAATTTCGAAAGCGCCACTCAATTTTACTAAGAACTTGGGGTTTGGTAAATAATCGGGTATAATACGTAGATAGGTTTTTGGTTTTATAAAATGTAAAATACCAGCAACGATATATAAAAAGGACATAACATATAAATGCCAAGGATATAACATAGAGAAAATTATTTTCTCTAAATTAGCCTTTAATGTTGTTGCTATGAAATTTAAAGTTGCCTTTTTCTTATTCCTTATTAGTTTTTGTGGGTTTTCGCAATTACCAAAGGGGTTTGTATATATAAATGATGTCTCGCCAAGTATTCAATTAGAGTTGCGCTATTGTACTGCTTATAATTTTGTGGGCGAGCCTATATATGGCTATCATAACGCCGTTGGTATAGTAACCAAAGAAACTGCAGTTGCCCTAAAAGCGGTTCAGGAGGAGTTAAAAGCACAGAACCTATCGCTTAAAATTTACGATGCTTATCGACCGCAAGAAGCCGTAAACCATTTTATTGCTTGGGCTAAAAATGTAAATGATACTTTGATGAAACCTCAGTTTTATCCTGACATTAATAAAAGGTATTTGTTTAGAGATGGTTATATCGCATCGCGTTCTCGACACAGTAGTGGGAGTACGGTAGATTTAACGATTGTACATGCAGATACTGGAGAAAATTTAGATATGGGTTCGCCTTTCGACTTTTTTGGAGAACCATCTTGGGGGTCTTTTGTAAAGTTAAGTAAGGACCAAAAAGCAAATAGAATGTTACTGCAACATGTTATGCAAAAACATGGCTTTAGAAGTTATAGTAAAGAATGGTGGCATTTTACCTTAAGAAATGAACCTTTTAAAAATCAATATTTTAATTTTCCTGTCGAATAAAATTTAGTTTAATACCAACGTTTCTTGTTCTTTTTAGAACCTTCAGACTTTCGTCCTTTTTTGTGTTTACTTCCACCTTGTTTTTTATGAACTTCAGGTTTTGCTTTCGGATCTAATGGATAGGGATGATTTTCCTCAACAGCAATTTCTTTTTGAATTAGTTGCTGAATAGATTTTATATATGTTTTCTCGTCTGCAGAACAAAACGAATACGACATTCCTGTATTTCCAGCACGACCTGTACGGCCTATTCTGTGCACGTAGGTTTCAGGAATATTTGGAATATCGAAATTAATAACAGCATCTAAATCGTCTATATCTATTCCTCTAGCAGCAACATCGGTAGCAATTAAAATGTTAGCCCCATTATCTTTAAAATTGTTTAAAGCGGCTTGTCTATCGCTTTGTGTTTTATCGCCATGAAAACTCTCTACCTTAAATCCGTTTTTAATTAAAGTCTTTTCTAATTTATCGACACCAAATTTGGTACGTCTAAAAATTAGCATATTTCCTGTAATGGTGTTTCGTAACAAATGTAAACACAATTCGATTTTTTTAGGTTTCGGAACATAAAACAGTAATTGCGAAACACTTTTAGCAGCAGAAGATGTAGGTGAAACTTCTACACGTTCTGGCGATTTTAAAATGGTATTGGCAAGCTGCTCTACCTTAAAAGGCATGGTAGCCGAAAACAATAAAATTTGTTTCTCTCTAGAACACAGACGTTCAATTTTTTTAACATCGTCTATAAACCCCATGTCTAACATAAGGTCTGCCTCGTCTAGTACCAAGGTTTCTACAAAATCTAAGTTTACTACATCTTGTTTGTGTAAATCTAATAACCTTCCTGGGGTTGCAATTAAAATATCAACTCCTTTTTTTAAGACCTCTATTTGTGGCTCTATTGAAGCACCACCAAACACAACCGTGCTTTTTAAATTGGTGTATTTACTATAGTTTTTAAAATTTTCTTCTATTTGAATGGCTAATTCTCGTGTCGGACTTATAACCAAAGCTTTTATCTTCTTACCCCGTTTAGGAGCGTCTTGATTATCGAATAATAATTGAAGTATAGGTAAAGCAAAGGCCGCTGTTTTTCCCGTTCCGGTTTGTGCAGAAGTAATAACATCTTTCCCTTCTAAAACAAAAGGAATAGTTTTTTCTTGAACCAAAGTTGGTTCGTTATAACCCGATTCTGCAATGGCACGTAAAAGCGGTCTGTTAAGTTGTAAATCTTTAAACGACATGATGTAATTGAATAAGAATTGATGCAAAGATAGTGTAAAAGCTATGAGAAATGGCTTCTTTGAGAGTTTACTAAATTTTGAACCCTGTTTTAAGTTAAAAACCGAAGAAGGAATTACTTAAATGATAGTATAAATTAATAAACTCTCTGTTTGATTGCAGTCAAGATATCTTGTTGTCGTCATGCCGAACTTGTTTCGGTTTCGCATCAAATTTGTAATTTAAATAAAGTGATGAGACCCTGAAATAAATTCAGGGTGACGCGTAATTTTAATATTGATATCGGGTATTTTGGTGAGTTTTTTAATGAAAAGCATGAAGGTATATTTCTGCAGGCTAGATGCTGTCATAATATCTTGTTTTCGTCATGCCGAACTTGTTTCGGTATCGCATCAAATTTGTAATTTAAATAAAGGAATGAGACCCTGAAATAAATTCAGGGTGACGCGTAATTTTAATATTGATATCGGGTATTTTGGTGAGTTTTTTAATGAAAAGCATGAAGGTATATTTCTGCAGGCTAGATGCTGTCATAATATCTTGTTTTCGTCATGCCGAACTTGTTTCGGTATCGCATCAAATTTGTAATTTAAATAAAGGAATGAGACCCTGAAATAAATTCAGGGTGACGTGCAACTTTAATAATGATTACGGATATTAAGGTGAGTTTTTTAATGAAAAGCTTGAACGTATGTTTTTGCAGGCTGAATGCTGTCAAAATATCTTGTTTTCGTCATGCCGAACTTGTTTCGGTATCTCATTCAATTTATAACTTAAATAAAGTGATGAGACCCTGAAATAAATTCAGAGTGACGCGTAATTTTAATAAAGATTTCGGGTATTACGGTGAGTTTTTTAATGAAAAGCTTGAACGTATGTTTTTGCAGGCTGAATGCTGTCAAAATATCTTGTTTTCATCATGCCGAACTTGTTTACGTATCTCATTCAATTTATAACTTAAATAAAGTGATGAGACCCTGAAATAAATTCAGGATGACGCGTAATTTTAATATTGGTTTCGGGTATTAAGGTGAATGTTTTAATGAAAAACTTGAACGTATTTTTCTGTAGATTTTTTTAAGTTTTCAGATAAACCTTTAAGCCAAGTTAGTTGGTTATAAATTAAATGCGCTTCTTGTAAATCGTTAAGTAAATTCTTGTCGATTTTAGTTTTGCCTTTTTCAATTTCTTTATTTCGTTTTCTCGATAACTTCTGGAAATTAAAAAGTAAATTATTTTCCGCCTCGGTAATTTCAGCTTCAATATTTAGAGGCTTAAATTCCTCATGGTTTAAAAGCGCTAAGGTATAATCTAAATTGTTTTTTATGTGATTGATAATAACATCAAAAGGTTTAGAAGCATCGGTGGTGTTATGGTGCTGAATAAAACTTCCTAATGATGCTATAGCCGACAAAAAGGTGTGGTTTAAGGTTACAATTTTATAAATTAAATCAAGTTCCCTCTGTTTCGATTTTGGGTCTTGAGTCATGCGCTGAAACGCGGCATTAAGGTTTCCTATGGCTAAGAAAGCTTCTTTTCTATGCACTTTATAATTCAGCTTATTGGTGTTTTTATCGTGATATAATTTTTGAGTCGCTAATAAATAGATGGTATTGTTTTTAATTACCGATTCGATAACTTCATTCAAGTTGCGATATTCCCAATTAGGCCATAAAAAATACGTTGCAGAGAGGGAAAGTAAGGCACCTATTAAGGTATCTATTACGCGATATTTTATAACAGACATGGCATTAGGATCCATTAAAGCGTAAACAAAAATAATGTAGGTGGTTATAAAAGCAGCACCCACTCTATAATTCTGTTGAATTAATGAAAAGGCTAATATTAAGGAAAAAATGGCTAAAACGGCATAAACTACGGGATTTGTAGTAAGCATAATAATGGCTATGGCAAAGGCTGCACCAACCAAGGTTCCTATAATCCTGTTTTTGGTGCGTTCCTTGGTTAAACCATAATTAGGACGCATAATTACAATAATGGTTAGAATAATCCAGTAGGCATTTCTAATTTCAAAAAAGTGACCTAGAAAAAAAGCCAATAACACAGAAATTGTTAAACGTAAAGTATGTCTGAAAATAGGTGATTTAAAACTGATGTTTTCAAAGAAAATGGAAGGCGAATATTCTTGATAGGTAATAAATTGTGCCGCCTCTGTACTCTTTAATTTTAATTTTGAGGCATCTTTAACATTGGCCATTACACGTCGAATAGACCTTATTTCTTGTAGTAATTTTTCCTGATAATCGTACAAATTATGAAGCATCATTGCGCCTTCTCTTGCCTTAGGAAGTTGTACGTCGTCTACATAATGTTTAATCCCTTTAGAAGCTTTATTTAGGGCTTTAAGAAGTTTGTTTTTTGGAGGGATCTTATTCCCTTTTATAATCGATTCCGATAACATTAGCAAGTGGTTCCCCATAACTTTATTTAACGTTATAAAGGGTTTTAAATGCTGTTTTCGTTCGCTAAATATGTTACTAAGTTTTACATAATCTAAATTGTTGGCAATGGCCAATTCAAAAATATCGACCAAGGAAATAAAAATAAGCAAGCGTTTCTCATCGAAATGTGATCTACCAGAACGTTTACGCTCGGTGAGTAGCATTTCTCGAAGGGTTTCATGCTTTTCGCTGATTTGAGATTGTAATTGAAATAATTCGTGCAGCAGCTTGTCTCTGTTCGTTTTTTTAGAGATTAGTTTTGCTCGAATTTTGAGGTAGTTCCCAGTGAGTTGTAAGGTTTCTGAAAGGACCTGATCTTCATCTTTTTTTGGAATCACCCAATGAAAAAATAAGGAAAACAATAAATACCAGAGTCCGCCACAACCTATTAAAACGGAATGAATAATAATATCTGCGCCGGTTTCTTTTTGTACCCCTAGAGCAATAACCATGGCTAAAAGACCGGAAAAAGCGATTAAGGATCCGCGAAATCCATAAGCAGAAAAGAAGGAGATGAAAAACGTGATTACCGTAATAACAATGGCTAAAATGGTAAAGTACGGTTTCGCAAATAGCACGATACACGTGGTAATCATGGTAATTACTATGCTTAAAAGAATACCGTTAATTTTACGCCTTAAACTTCCAGGAATATCACTCGGGGCATTTAAAAATACACCTATAGCTACGGAAGGGGCAAAGGCCCATAAATCGAGGTAATAAAAACTTATTAGAGGGATTAGAATGGAAACCGTGAGAATTAAACCGCGGTAAAAATTAGATCCTTTAAAGAATAATTCGATGGATTTTAAATAGTCTTTTATCATGAGCTGTATTCATGGACAAAGATACTCTAAAAGGTGCTATACCTTGAAATAATAACTAATGTTTTACGTACTCAATTTTTCTGAAACGCAGGGCATTCCAATCTTGATTAAGTTCGAGTTGGCGAACAGGCTGCAGTCGATAATCCATTAATTCATCCCAAGCCTCGTCCTTGTATAATTCTACAATATCTTCTTTAGACGTTTCATTTGGGTAAGCAATCCAGAGTATAGAATCGCCAGTGAGTTTTGGAAACAGCGTTAACATTTCGTTTATAAGCTGCTTTTTAGACGTAATAAATAACAACGCACAAGATACACTAGAGGTTTTTAGGAGCGAGCCTAATACGTTACAGTCTAAATTCCCGATAAGCTCATTAAAAGCTTCAGGTTCGTTTAACACAAGGATTTCATTGTGTTTGTCGAGTTTTAATTTTTGAATAAGCGTTTTCATAACCTTTAAACTACTGTTGACTTAAAGTTATGAAAAATTAAACGGATAGCCTAATCAATTAAGCATCTGTTTGAATGGTTTTAAAAGGCTTATCGTTTGTCGATATGTGGCGATTTATCTGGAACTACTTCGGTAACAAAGTGCTTGCTATCTCCCCATATAAATAAGGTTTTATAGCGTTCTACATAAGTAAGCTTTACATACTGTCCTTGAAGCTCGTTAAGTTTTTCAATAACTTCCTGATCGTCGTCCATTACTGAAAATGAAAAAATTTGAGCGCCACTAATTCCTTGACTAATCTCACCTTCCCAAGTTTTAAAAATCATGCCTTTTTGGCTAATTTTAATTAATTCGCCTGCCCTTGTTCCGGTACTATATGGCACATAATAAATAAAGGCAAAATAGGCTGCTGTTAAAAGCGATAGACCTAATAATACTAAAAGTATGGTTTTTTTCATGGAGGTAAAATATGCTTATATGGAGACAAATTTAGTGAATTAATTTATCTTTTAGATTGTAAATTACATGAAAAACAAACGGTGGTTTTCGGTTCGTTTATTATATTTATAGGGTATATGCTAAGGAGAAATATAAACGTTAAAACAGTAAGAATAGGCCAAGTATTTACTATAGGGACACCTGTGGTATATGGATTTTCTGCCTTACATTTTCCGAAGTCCCACGCAATTATTAAAAGAGGTGGTGTTCCTAATTATTTAAGTTTGGTGGGCGTAAAAGTAAAAGTGTTGGAGGTTAATCGAACTCAAAACTGTACATGCGAAGTTGTTTTACAACGCTGCGACGGGACCAAATTTTTTAGGGTTTTAACTAAAATTAAGGCAAACTTGAATGAAGCTATAGCAAAAAAAGAATTATATTAAAGTAAGATAATCTCTAAAATAATAAGCCCTCACTAAAACAATTTAATGAGGGCTTTTTTATGGAATTAAGTATTTTAATTTACTTAATCATTTCGTAACTACGTTTTATAAATTTAGTAAGTTCTTCTCCTTTTAATAAACCTTGAGATAAACGTGCTAAATCTAAACTTTGTGTAATCAATCGTGTTTGCTCGTCTTTAGCTTCTGTATTTAAAATATCAGACACTAATGGAGCGTTGGTATTCACTATAAGATTGTACATTTCTGGCATGCTACCAAACATTTGCATACCGCCGCCGCCAGTTTGTTGCATTTCTTTCATTCTACGCATAAATTCTGGTTGCGTAATAATAAATGGTGTCGCATCGCTATCTGAAGCTTCTAATTGTACCATGAATTTTTCTGAAGGAATAGCCGCCTTTAAAACCTCTTCTAAAGTTTTCTTCTCGTCATCACTTAATTTAGAAATTTGAGTGTCTTCTTTTTTAATTAGGTTGTTAATATGATCGGCATCAACTCTAGAGAATGTAATGTTTTCTTTAGATCCTTCTAGTTTTTGCATTAAATGCGATACTATAGGAGAGTCTAACAATAACACTTCGTAACCTTTAGCTTTGGCATCTTCTATATAACTGTGTTGCGTTTCTTTATCTGAAGCATATAAAATAACAAGCTTACCATCTTTATCGGTTTGTGCGTCTTTTATTTTTTCAGTTAACTCAGCATACGTATAATATTTACCATCTACAGTAGGGTATAAAGCAAAGGCATCTGCTTTTTCGAAGAATTTTTCTTCAGAAAGCATACCGTATTCAATAACAATTTTAATGTCATTCCATTTTGCTTCAAAATCTTCGCGGTTTTCATTGAAAAGCGATTTTAATTTATCGGCTACTTTTCTAGTGATGTAAGAAGAGATTTTCTTAACAGCACCATCGGCTTGTAAATAACTACGAGATACATTAAGTGGAATATCTGGAGAATCTATGACACCACGAAGCATAGTTAAAAATTCTGGAACTATACCCTCAACATTATCTGTTACATAAACTTGGTTTTGGTATAGTTGAATTTTATCCTTCTGCATGTTCATATCGTTTGTCATCTTAGGGAAATATAAGATTCCAGTAAGATTAAACGGATAATCTACATTTAAATGAATGTGGAATAAAGGCTCTTCGAATTGCATTGGATACAACTCGCGGTAAAAGTTTTGATAATCTTCAGTCTCTAATTCCGATGGTTGTTTTGTCCAAGCCGGATTAGGATTGTTTATAATATTATCAACAGTAATTTTACGTTGAGGTTCTTTGGTTTCTTTACCGTCTTTATCTGTAATTGTAGCAGGTTCATGAGAAGGATCGTCTATCTCCTTAGTTCCAAATTTAATTGGAATAGGCATGAACTTGTTGTATTTGTTTAATAAAGTACTAATACGAGATTCTTCTAAAAATTCTGTAGAGTCGTCTGCAATATGAAGAATAATTTCTGTTCCGCGCTCTGTTTTATCTGCAGACTCTAAAGTAAATTCAGGAGATCCGTCGCAAGTCCAATGTGCAGCTGGTTCGTCTTTATACGATTTCGTGATGATTTCAACCTTTTCTGCAACCATAAAGGCTGAGTAAAAACCAAGACCAAAATGACCAATAATTCCTGAATCTTTAGCCGAATCCTTGTATTTGTCTAAAAACTCTTCAGCTCCAGAGAAAGCCACTTGGTTGATGTATTTTTCAACTTCCTCGGCAGTCATACCTATACCTTGATCGATGATATGAAGTTTTTTACCTTCTTTATCAATCTTTACTTCTAGCATTGGGTTACCGTACTCTACAGTCGCTTCACCAATACTTGTTAAATGTTTTAATTTTAACGTAGCGTCAGTTCCGTTACTAATTAATTCACGTAAAAATATTTCGTGATCGCTATATAGGAACTTTTTAATTAATGGAAAGATATTTTCTACCGAAACATTAATACTTCCTTTTGTCATAATATATATGTTTTTATTATTGATTTTAATCTGTGTAGTTAATAGTCAAAAAAATACCAAGGATGAAAAAGTGACAAAGTGACACAGCTGTTATTAAAAAATGCCATTCAAGTTGAATGGCATTTTTTAGTAATAATTTATTCGAAATATATTTTAGTTATTTGGTTTCTTCAACCTCCGCTTTATTTTTAACATAGGTTTCTAGCCATTGATCCTGCTCCCAAAGCATATGGAATATAGATTCTTTTGCCGAGTAGCCATGACTTTCGCGTGGTAACATGACTAAACGTACAGGAGCTCCTAGTCCTTTTAAAGCGTTAAAATAGCGCTCGCTTTGTAAAGGGTAGGTACCCGAATTATTGTCGGCTTCCCCATGAATTAATAGCAAGGGCGTTTTCATTTTATCGGCATTCATAAAAGGTGACATGTTGTAATAAATTTCTGGAGCGTCCCAATAATTACGCTCTTCACTCTGAAAGCCGAATGGAGTTAAGGTTCTGTTATAGGCTCCCGATCTTGCAATTCCTGCTGCAAACAAATTAGAATGCGATAATAAATTAGCCGTCATAAAAGCACCATAACTATGTCCGCCAACAGCCACACGGTCTCTGTCTATATAACCCAAATCGTCTACAGCATCAATAGCAGCTTTTGCATTGGCTACCAATTGTGTTCTAAAGGTATCGTTAGGTTGTTCGTCTCCTTCTCCAATTATTGGAAACGCAGCATCATCTAAAACCACATAGCCTCGAGTTACCCAATAAATAGGGGAACCGTAATACGGATAGGTGAATTCGTTAGCATTCGACGTGTTTTGTCCGGCGCTATTTTTATCTTTAAATTCTCTTGGGTAGGCCCACATTATCATCGGGTATTTTTTTCCCGCTTCATAATCTGTAGGTAAGTAGAGTGTCCCTGTTAAATCTAATCCGTCGTCTCGCTTATAAGAAATAACTTCCTTTTTTACATTTTGGATACTTTTAAACGGATTCTCAAACTCAGTTAATGGTTTTAAGCCATTACGCTTATTAATGTTTCTTATATAATAATTAGGATATTCGTTTTTAGATTCTATACGCACCACGTACTCACCAGCTTTAGCATTTAAAGCCATAGATATGCTTTCTACTTGGTCTGTAAGCTTAGATTGATAAAGACGTTTTGTTTTGTTGGTGCTTAAATTGAGTTCGTCTACAAAAGGAAATTTTCCGGCATCGCTATAGCCATCTCCAATTAAGTAGGCAGAATTTTTGTTTAGGTCTAATATCGATTCGTTAAACTCGTTTTTTGTAGAAACAAATCGCCCGGGATCGCTATATCGATCTTGATAGTTGCGGTCGAAAATTATTTTAACTTTTTCAGATGGTGCAGATGGGTTAAACACATAGGTTCTCGTGTTTCGTGTATTCCACCAATAATCGTAGGCGATGGCAAGCTTGTCGTTACCCCAAGTAATACCTCTAAAACGGTCTTTGGTTTTTAGTAGAGAAGTTACCTTTCCGTTAAATGGCGCATCTTGTTGAAAGATCTCGTCGCGAAAAGGAACATCAACAGCAGGATCTCCGCCATCTAAAGCTTCGGCCCAATACAGAGTTGCTGGTTTATCGCTACGCCAATCTAGGTCTCGCTTTCCTGTGCGTTCGGCCATAAAACCTTTAGGAAGATCTTCTATTAACGGCACTTGTAATACAGACTTTACAACGTCACCTTGATCGGTATATACAATAGATTCTGATGGAAATCTGTAATACGGAACTAAATACGAAAATGGTTTTTCTATAGTGGTAAGCATGACGTATTGACCATCTGGAGAAAATGAAATTCCACGATACATATTTGCCGATTTCCAAAGTGTAGATTTTCCATCCAATTCGATTTTATATAATTCAGATTGTGCTAATTGTTCAAAATTATGTTCGTCGTTTTTATTTTTCAATAAATCTTGGTAAGTTCTATTTTGGGCTTTTACTCCAGCCTCACTAACCGATATGGTAGGTCCGGTTGGTATGGCCTCGGTCGTGTTTATTAAAGCCTGGCGTTTTGCAGGTAAAACTTTTACCAATACAGCCTTGCTGTCTTTAAACCAAGTTACCGGATTTCCCATATTGGCATTTAAATTAGCCTGGCTTAATTTTGTTACCGATGCCTCTGCAATGTTTAAGATCCATAATTCTACACCTGTGCTTGTTGTGTTTGTAAAAGACATGTATGCTTCGTTTGGCGACCATGTAAAATTAGCATAACGCCCTTGTTTAGGTAAGCCTGTAATGGTTTTAGGAGTTCCGTCTTGTCTTGAGCTTAGTTTAATATCTGTATAAAATCTGGTACGACTTCCTATGTTGGTAACAGGGTTAATTCGTAATCCACCCAAACGAAGTTCGGTTTCCGAGAGTTCTTCAATTGTTTTATAGCTACTTCTATAAAGTAAAACAATATGTTCTCCGCTATCATCTATTCGAATGCTAGGCGCTAAAGGAGCTTCGGCCAATTCTAAAATGTTTTTGTGCGGTTTTTGGTACGTTAAATGTTCTTGAGAAAACATAGTGTTTACTAGAAGAAGTAAAAGGAGCGTGCAAAGCTGTTTCATAGGCGATTTTGAAATTTTAATTTATTTTTTGAGCTTGAATATACTAAAAAATAAAATTGTGGTTAATAGGAAAGGCTTATAGCGTCGTTGAAAAGAAGCTTTTATAACATTTTATTTAGATTTAAAAAAATCAAAAATATGTAACTTTGCAGCCCTTTTATTAATAATTAGATTATCTTAAACCTGAAAATAGAGGTAAATATGTACAATTCTAAAATAATAGGTCTTGGGTATTATGTACCGGACCATGTGGTAAGCAACGACGATTTGTCTAAACTAATGGATACGAACGATGCTTGGATCCAGGAGCGAACAGGAATAAAGGAACGCAGATGGGTAAAACCAGGATCGGAAGATACAACTTCGGTGATGGGTGTTAAAGCGGCTAAAATTGCTATAGAACGCGCTGGAATAGATAAGGATGAAATCGATTTTATAGTGTTTGCTACGTTAAGTCCAGATTATTACTTTCCAGGTCCAGGGGTACAAGTACAAGAAGCTTTAGGGATTAAAACTGTTGGAGCTTTAGATGTAAGAAACCAATGTTCTGGTTTTATTTATGGGTTGTCTGTAGCCGACCAGTTTATAAAAACAGGTATGTATAAGAATGTATTGGTAATTGGAAGTGAGTTACATTCTAAAGGTTTAGATAAGACCACACGCGGACGTAGTGTTTCTGTAATTTTTGGTGATGGAGCAGGGGCCGCTGTTTTAAGTAGAACCGAAGACAATTCTAAAGGCGTTTTATCTACACATTTACATTCTGAAGGCGAGCATGCTAAAGAACTTGCTTTAACAGCGCCAGGAATGGGAACGCGTTGGGTGGATGATATTTTAAGAGAAAACGATCCTAAAGATGAAAGTTATTTTCCGCACATGAACGGACAGTTTGTATTTAAAAATGCTGTAGTACGTTTTAGTGAAGTGATTATGGAAGGGTTAATGAAAAATAATTTAGATAAAAAGGACATAGATATTTTAATTCCGCATCAAGCGAATTTACGTATAGCACAATTTATTCAGAAGAAATTTGGATTGAACGACGACCAAGTATTTAATAATATTATGAAATACGGAAATACCACAGCGGCTTCAATCCCGATTGCTTTAACAGAAGCTTGGGAACAAGGAAAAATTAAAGAAGGAGATACTGTTGTTTTAGCAGCCTTTGGTAGTGGATTTACTTGGGGAAGTGCTATTATTAAATGGTAATGTTTCTAAAATAAACGATAAAGAAAAAGCCGAAACATATGTTTCGGCTTTTTGAATTTTGTGCTAAAAATCAATTCTAAAAACTAACATAGCTCACGAATACTGATTTTGGTAAGAAGACTAATTCAAAAGTAAAATGCTATTCGGTGAATGTCGTTATTTAAAGGTAACGAAAAAGCTTAACGTGTATTGTGTTGATTTTCAGTATTTATGAAATTTTAACACAATTAACACAATATTTAGAATCCCAAAAGTTAAAACCTTTGGGATTCTGTGTTAATTATCGCATTCTCTAATACTAACCATCAAAATATTTCGAATAGATTTTTAACACGTTTTATATAAATCCGCCACCACTAGATTTTTCATTTCGATCTCGATTTTTTCGCGATAAAGCTTTATAAGAGTTGCCTCCAAAGCGATACGATAAACCAACATACCAAGTATTACTTTCCCAATTAAATTGCCCGGTAGCAGGGAATGGAGTGTTTTGGTCGAATTCAAATTTCATCGAATTAAAAATGTCATTGTAATTAAAACTAAAGGTAGCAGCATCGTTTAAGAACGAGTATTGCAAACCGGTATTAACCATAATCATAGGTTTTGTTTGAAATTGTATGCTTTTTTGTGCGCCACGATACATTCCGAATAAAGAAAAATTAAGTCGTTTGGTAGCTTTAAATGTATTGTTCATTCTAAAATTCCATACCAAATTATCAACCTCTATTTCTGTTAATTCGATGTCGTCTGGGGTAGGAATTTCATTATCAGAAGTATTTAAAATTTCGGTTATTCCAGATTGTGTTTGGCCGTATAAATCGAAGCTTGCATTAAAATTCCACCAAGGTGTAGGTTTGTAGTTACTCGATAATTCAATCCCATAAGCCGAAGTGTTATCAAAATTATCATAGGTTAAAATCACTTTGTTTAAATCGTTTCTGTCAATATAAACGGCACGATTAATTTCATCTTCAATAAATCGATAGAATACGCCTCCGGTAATTGTTCCTTTACCAAGTTTTCTTGTGTAATTAAGTTCAACCGAATTTGTAAATTGAGGTTGTAAAGCGGTATTTCCGTAAGAAGAAATTCGCGGTGTGCTCCATTCGCGAATAGGATTCACCTGACTTAAGCCTGGTCTGTCTACACGACGACTGGCACTAAATTGATAGGTGTTTTTTTCTGATGGGTTATAAGTGATAAATGCAGATGGGTATACTTGAAAATAATCATTAGAAAACGGAATGCTCTCTGTGGTGTTTTCGTTAGAATTTAAAGCATTAGCATCTTCTGCAACTTGCTCGAAGCGCGCTCCTGCTTGGTAACTCCATTTTTCGTAGGTTTTACTATAGGTAATATAAGCCGAATAAATATCTCTAGTATAATCGAAATCTGTACTTGGGGTTGGATTTAAATCCCCATTGCCGTCGAAAGAATAACCCGTAGATTCATAATCTATTTGTGTGTTGTATAATCGGGCCTCTGCACCCAGTTCTAACTTGGCTTTTTCGCTTAACGGGTTTACATAATCTACGTTAATGGTTGTCTGTGTACGGTCTGTTTCAACATGGTCTTTGTAATTAGGAGAATTTTCAATATTTACAAATCCGAATGCCGCATCTTCGGTCTGCCCGAAATCGTTATAATCTATTTCAATATCTAATTTCTCGCCTTCTTTTTTAAACTCATGTTTGTAAGCTAAATTATATTGCGACGATAAATTGTCGGTTAGGCTATTAAAGGTTTGAAATTGCGTGTCTTGCGAAGGAAAAACAATATCGGTAGTTCCGTCGCCCTTGCCGTCGTATACATTCTGATTGGTGAAAAATGAAATCGTATTATTGTCATTCATATAAAAATCGATTCCAACTTTGTATAAATGTGATTTGTTATTGTTGTTGAAATTGAAGATTTGATGGGTTAAATCGTCTAAACGGTCTATAGTACCGTAATTTTTATTCTTACCGGTATTGTTTCCGTAATTTCCATAAATATTGAATTTTCCGTTTCGGTAATTTAAATCTATAGAGCTATTAAATTTAGCGTTGTATTCGTGAGATAGGCCTAAATTAATATTCCCGTTAAAACCGATATTCGTGTTTTTATGTAGGATGATGTTTATAATTCCGCTCATACCTTCGGGATTGTATTTAGCCGACGGATTAGTAATAAGTTCAATACTTTTTATGGAGGTAGATGGAATTTGTTTTAGTAATTGAGCCACCGGCACATTAGATAGTTTACCATCTACCATTACACGTACATTTGCGTTACCACGCATGCTTATGTTTCCCGTTTGTTGGTCTACACTTACAGACGGAAGATTATTCATAATGTCTGATGCTGTTGGGCCAACGGTAGTTAAATCTTTCCCGATGTTAATGACTTTGCGGTCTACTTTTTGTTGAATAGTTGTGACTTCTGCTACAACCGTAACCTCGTCTAATTGCGATACATCTTCGGTAAGATTTATATCGCCTAAATTAATATTGCTTTTGTTTTTAGAGAAGCTAACCGTTTTGGTTTCTCTTTTAAAACCTACATATTGAATTACGACTTGTAGTTTTTTTAACGGAAGATCTGTAACACTAAAAAGGCCATTATCGTCGGTTATGCTTCCCGTGAGGGTCGAGCCATCAAGGTTTTTAATAACTACTGTAACATAGGGTAAGGGTTGGTTTAAATTTGCGTCTAAAACACGACCGGTTAAAGTGGCAGTTTTTAAAAGGTTGGGGGCAGAGTTTTGTGCCTTAATTATTAAAGAAAATAATAGTAAGACGATGGTTAATGTCTTTTTCATTTTGATTGATGATTTTGATTGATGATTTGATGATTGTTATTAGATAGACTGTTAACTTTGAGAATTGTTACAAAAATAGAATTAATAATACCTATTTAACATGATGAGTAAGAAAACATTAGTGATTGGAGCATCCTTAAATCCGATGCGGTATTCGCATATGGCGATACAGAAGTTGGTAAATTATAAACATGAAACTGTTGCATTTGGCTTAAGGGTTGGCGAGGTTTCGGGAGTGGCAATCGATACCGAATTAATACCTTATAAAGGAATAGATACGGTAACATTATATTTAAATCCGAAACGCCAAGAGCAGTACTACGATTATATTATTGGTTTAAAACCAAAGCGCGTTATATTTAATCCGGGAACAGAAAATCCTGAATTTTATAAGAAATTGGAAGCCCATGGTATTGCTACCGAAGTGGCGTGTACTTTAGTTTTGTTGTCTACGAATCAATACTAAACCAAGAAAAGTTAATAGTCCGTTTAATATTAAAATAAAAAACCCAAATTCAAATCCGAACCATTTTAAGCTATTTACGCTAATAAAATAGGATAGAATAGGGGAAAGCACAGCGATTACCGGAACCAATTTGTCTTTAATTTGCCAATTTGTAAACAGTCCGAAACTATATAGTCCTAATAAAGGGCCGTAGGTATAACCAGCAAAAACAAACAGTTTAGCAATAACACTTTCGTCTTTAATAATATATTTAAAGGTAATAATAACAAGAATTAATAAGATTGAAATAAAAACGTGAATTCGTTTTCTAATGGCTACTTGTTTGGCTTGGTCGTACTTTTTTTCAATATCTAAAATATCAATACTAAAAGATGTTGTTAGCGAGGTTAATGCACTATCTGCGCTACTATAAGCTGCGGCGATTAAACCGAGAAGAAAGAAAATAAAAACTCCGGTCCCTAGATGATGCTTGGCAAGAATAGGAAATAAATCATCTTTATGCGCATCAATACCATTTTGTTGTGCATAAACCGTTAGTAAAAGGCCTAAGCTTAGAAAAACAAAATTAGTGATGGTTAAAACTATGGTGAACCAAAACATATTTTTTGAGAATCTTTCAGCGTCTTACAGGTTAGGTTTTTTTGCATCATATCTTGGTCTAAGCCAGTCATTACAATCGCTATAAATGCTCCAGAGATAAACTGTTTCCAGAAATAATTAGCAGTTTTAATGTCGTCGAAAAAGAACATTTGAGATAAATCGCTATCTAGAACAAAGTTTAAGGCCGATTTTCCGCCTAAATCTAGATCCTGACTTACCGAATAAATAGCGACTCCAACAGCGGTAAGCATAAATAATGTTTGTAAAGTATCTGTCCAAACAATAGTTTTTATTCCAGATTTAAAGGTGTATAACCAAATGAGTAAAACAGTAATGGTAACGGTTTGCCAGAATTGAATTCCTAAATCATCAAATAAAATAATTTGTAACACATTGGCTACTAAGAATAACCTGAAACTAGCACCTACAATTCTTGATATTAAAAAGAAAGAAGCCCCCGTTTTGTAGGAATAATTTCCGAAGCGTTCTTCTAAATAGGTATATATAGATGTTAAATTTAGTTTATAATATAATGGGAGTAAAACCGTGCCTATCACTAAATAACCTACAATATACCCAAAAACAACTTGCATATAGCTAAACTGTGAGGCTTCAACCCAGCCAGGAACCGAAATAAAAGTGACTCCAGAAAGCGAAGCCCCGATCATTCCAAAAGCGACCACATACCATGGCGATTGCTTGTTTCCTTTAAAAAAAGTATTGTTATCACCTTTTTTGCCAGTGATGTAAGAAATTAAAATAAGGACGCCAAAATAGGCAGTAATTAGTAAAATAATTTGGGTAGCGCTCATAACTAAGTTTTCGCAGACCAAAATACAAATTACAAACGTATAAGAACAAATCTTAAAACTAAAATTGTAAATTTGAAGCCTTATGGAATTTTCTTCAAAATTATTAGAAAAAGCGGTAAACGAAATGTCGCAATTACCGGGGGTAGGGAAGCGTACCGCCTTACGATTGGTTTTACATTTATTACGTCAGCCAGAATCGCAAACCGTACAATTGGCACAAGCCTTGTTAAAAATGCGTACAGAGATTAAATTTTGTAAATCGTGTAATAATATTAGCGATAATATTCTTTGTGAAATTTGTTCGAACCCAAGACGAAATGAAGAAATTATTTGCGTGGTTGAAGATATTCGCGATGTTATGGCTATTGAAAATACCAGTTCGTTTAAAGGGTTATATCATGTATTGGGAGGTAAAATATCGCCAATGGATGGTATTGGTCCTCACGATTTAAATATTATGCCATTAGTAAATAAGGTAAAAGAAGGGCGTGTAAAAGAACTTATTTTTGCCTTGAGCCCGACAATGGAAGGCGATACGACTAACTTCTATATTTATAAACAAATTCAAGGTCTCGATGTGGTTACCTCTACAATTGCTCGAGGTATATCGGTTGGAGACGAATTGGAATATGCCGATGAGATTACCTTGGGACGTAGTATTTTAAATCGGATTCCTTTTGAAGGATCTTTAAAATCTTAAGAGACTTGAAGCTCTCTGTAATTATATTAAACTACAATGTGCGCTATTTTTTAGAGGTCTGTCTAAAAAGTGTAGTTGCAGCCATTCAAAATATCGATGCAGAAATTATTGTAGTCGATAATCAATCGTCAGACGATAGTTGTACTATGGTTAAAACGTTGTTTCCAGAAGTTAACCTTATAGAAAACAAGGAGAATTTCGGATTTTCAAAGGGAAATAATATTGGCGTTTCTCAGGCAAAAGGAGCATATGTTTGTATTTTAAATCCAGACACTGTAGTGGCAGAAGACACTTTCGAAAAACTTTTAAAATTTGCAGACATACAACCTAAGCTAGGAGCAGTTGGCTGTAAATTAATCGATGGTACCGGTGGGTTTTTACCAGAAAGTAAACGAAATATTCCCACCCCAAAAGTGGCTTTAAAAAAGATTTTAGGTCAAGACGAGTTGTATTATGCCAATGGCTTAAATGAACATAGTACCGGAGAAGTTGAGGTTTTAGTAGGCGCCTTTATGCTTATAAAACGAGAGGTTTATCTTGCTGTAAATGGTTTCGATGAGGATTACTTTATGTATGGCGAAGATGTCGATTTGTCTTATAAAATATTGAAAGCAGGATTTAAAAATTACTATTTTGGAGATACTACTGTCATTCATTTTAAAGGGGAAAGTACCTTGCGAGATAAGGAATATGCCAAACGTTTTAATGGTTCTATGCAAATTTTTTATAGAAAACATTTCAAAAATAATGTGCTTGTAGAACAATTGGTTGGCTTGGGTATTAAAGGGTTAACCGTTTTAAATCTTCAACCTAAAATAGAAAACAGAGTAGTGAAATCGGTAGTTCTAATTTCAAAAAAACAAAATATAAACTTGAATGTAGCTTTGGGTTGTAAGGTGCAGTTAAAACCTAAAATGGAAATTGTAGAAGATCATCAGCAATATATTTTAGATAATAACTGGTTGACGTTTAAGGAGATTATACAAATACTAGAACAGTACAAAACGAATAAAACCTTAACCTTTAGAATTCTTTCCAAACAATCTAATTTTATTCTTGGGAGTGATAATACAGTATCTAAAGGAATTGTAGTTCATTTTTAGTACATTTGTGTCAAATTTGAATGATTAAATTAAGAAATGTTTATTGACTATAATTTATGGAAATAGATTTTTATTCATTAATTTCGCAATATAAATTTATAAAACAGCTTTAATTTAGTAATATGGCAAAATTTGAACTGAAATTACCTAAGATGGGAGAGAGTGTTGCTGAAGCAACAATAACTTCATGGTTAAAAGAAGTTGGAGAAACTATTGATGCCGACGAGGCTGTTTTAGAAATCGCAACAGATAAAGTTGATAGTGAAGTCCCAAGTGAGGTAGAAGGTGTTTTAATTGAAAAATTATTTAATGAAGACGACATAGTACAAGTTGGGCAAACCATTGGTATTATAGAAGTAGCTGGAGATGGTGATGTTGTTTCCGAAACTTCAGAAGCAGAAGCAGAAGCTGAAGAAGAAGATGTAGTGCCAGAACATGTTGAAGCTCTAGAGAAATCGGTTGCAGACGCTCAAGAAACCGCAGCCAGTTCGGTAGTGTCTAGTGAAGGCCGATTTTATTCGCCATTAGTAAAAAACATAGCAAAAGCAGAAGGTATCGATCAAGCAGAACTAGATGCTATTGCAGGAACAGGGCTAGAAGGTCGGGTTACTAAAAACGATATTCTTTCGTATATAGAAACTAGAGGTACTAAAACGAATCAACCCTCAGCACCTGTAAATAACAGTGCGCCGAAAGAAAAGGTGATGCCAGAGACCAAAAAATCATCGGTCGCTACGCCTAGTGTGGCGACAGGCGAAGATGAAATTATAGAGCTGTCTAGAATGGGTAAACTCGTAGCGCAACATATGACAGACTCTTCTAAAACGTCTGTTCACGTTCAAAGTTTTATAGAAGCCGATGTGACTGCGATTTGGAATTGGAGAAAACGTGTTAAAGACGAGTTTTTGAAACGAGAAGGGGAAAACTTAACGTTTACACCTATTTTTATGGAAGCCATTGCAAAAGCCTTACGCGACTATCCTATGCTCAATATTTCTTACAAAGACGGAGTAATTACTAAAAAGAAAAATATAAATCTTGGTATGGCAGCAGCTTTACCAGATGGAAATTTAATTGTTCCGGTAATTAAAAATGCCGATCAATTAAACTTAGTAGGACTTACCAAAAGTGTAAACGATTTGGCAACACGCGCCAGAGATAATAAATTAAAGCCAGATGATATACAAGATGGAACTTATACAGTGACAAATGTAGGAACGTTTGGTAGTATCATGGGGACACCTATAATTAATCAGCCGCAAGTAGGAATTCTAGCTTTAGGTGCTATTCGTAAAGTACCAGCTGTAATAGAAACCCCTGAGGGAGACTTTATTGGAATTCGTTACCGTATGTTCTTATCGCATTCTTACGATCATCGTGTGGTTAATGGTGCGCTTGGTGGTATGTTTGTAAAAGCAGTAAAAGATTATTTAGAAGCTTGGGATAGTAACCGAGAAATATAGCAAAAATTATAAATTTTGTAAAAACCCAACTTAAATGAGTTGGGTTTTTTTATTATACCCAAATAACATTTACTAAATTTACATTTTAATTAAAACTATTTTAATGAATCTTAACCTTAAAAAGCCCATTTGTTTTTTTGATCTAGAAACAACTGGTATCAATATATCTAAAGACAGAATTGTAGAAATCGCAATTTTAAAAGTATACCCAGACGGAAAAGAAGAATCTAAAAGGTGGTTGGTGAACCCCGAAATGCCAATCCCAGCAGAAGTTACAGAAATTCACGGAATCTCTGATGCCGATGTAGCCGATGCTCCAACATTTAAAGTTTTAGCAAAAGAAGTATATAGCTTAATAAAAGATTCAGATTTAGGAGGCTATAACTCCAACCGGTTCGATATTCCACTACTTGCAGAAGAGATGCTACGTGCCGAGGTCGATTTTGATATGAAAACGAATTTGGCTATCGATGTGCAAACCATTTTTCATAAAATGGAACAACGTACCTTAAGTGCAGCCTATAAGTTTTACTGCGGAAAAAATTTAGATAACGCGCACAGTGCAGCGGCTGATACTTATGCTACCTACGAGATTCTTAAGGCTCAGGTTGAACGATATGATGAGTTAGAAAATAACACAAAATTTCTTTCAGAATTTAGTAGCAGAAAACAATTTGCAGATTTTGCAGGATTTCTTGTGTTCAATAAAGATGGAGAGGAGTGTTTTTCTTTCGGAAAACATAAAATAAAAAGGTTGTAGATGTTTTAAACGATGAACCAGGATATTTCGGGTGGATATTAAATGCAGATTTCCCGTTATATACCAAAAAAGTTTTAACGGCTATAAAGCTGCGCGGTTTAAATAATAAGTTGAATTAATTTTAAGTCCATTACAAGATGAAACTTATTTGTATAGGTAGAAATTATACCGAACATATAGAAGAATTAGAAAACGAAAAACCCACAGATCCAGTTGTGTTTCTAAAACCAGATACGGCTATATTATTGAAAAAACAGCCGTTTTTTATTCCTGATTTTTCTGAAGACGTACATTATGAAGTTGAGGTTTTAGTAAAAATTAACAGGGTAGGGAAGCATATAGATCGTAAATTTGCACATAAATACTATGATGAAATTGGGTTGGGTATCGATTTTACAGCACGCGACTTACAAGCAAAATTGAAAGCTAAAGGTCTACCTTGGGAAAAGGCAAAGTCATTTGACGGATCGGCAGTTGTAGGAGAGTGGCTTCAGAAAAGTGAGTTCTCAAACTTAAATCAGCTTGGTTTTTCATTGCAAAAGAACGAAAATACTGTCCAAACCGGAAATACTAGTCACATGCTCTGGAAAATTGATGAGTTGATAGAATGTGTTTCAAAATATTTTACTTTAAAGATAGGAGACATTATCTTTACGGGGACGCCTTCTGGAGTAGGTCCGGTAAGACCCAACGATGTGCTTAAAGGATTTATAGAAGATAAACAACTGTTTTCAATAACTGTGAAATAATTATGGAAGAGCATTATAAATTATATAGGGTGAGAGAATTGGCGGATAATGATGAGGGATTTATTAAAGCCTTAGCTGTAACATTTACTGAAGAAGTTCCAGAAGATTTAAAAGTTTTAAAAAAAGCAGTACAAGACAATAATTATAACGAAACCTATCAGATGGCTCATAAATTAAAGCCTACTGTAGATTTGTTTGAACTTGGTGTTCTAGACGATGTTATAGAATTACAAGACTGGGGAAAATTTGAAAAGAAGGATTTAGATATTACACACACTTTTAATAAGGTGATTACGGCTATAGAATCTGCAGTTGCAGAAATAAAATCCGATTTTGATATTTCATAATGCAAGCAGAAATTATTACCATTGGCGATGAAATTCTCATCGGGCAAATTATTGACAC
This sequence comes from Formosa haliotis, assembly GCF_001685485.1. Taxonomy (NCBI): domain Bacteria; kingdom Pseudomonadati; phylum Bacteroidota; class Flavobacteriia; order Flavobacteriales; family Flavobacteriaceae; genus Formosa; species Formosa haliotis. The sequence goes on from NZ_BDEL01000001.1 coordinate 4,042,902, forward strand.
TAATTCAGCATATATAGCCCAAGCACTAAATAAAATTGGTGTTTCTGTCTACCAAACTACCTCGGTACAAGACGATAAGTTACATATTTTAAAAGCACTTAAGGAGGCCGAAGAAAATGCAGATATTGTTATTGTTACAGGTGGGTTAGGCCCGACCAAAGATGATATAACAAAGCATACTTTAGCCGAGTATTTTAATGATACTCTAATTATAGACAACGTTGTTTTGAAACATGTTGAAAACATCTTTTCAAAATATTCATCTAATCCTATTTCTCAATTAAATGTAAATCAGGCTTTGGTGCTAACAAGTGCTTCGGTTTTACATAATGCCTATGGCACAGCGCCAGGAATGTGGATTGAACGTAATAATAAGGTGTTTGTATCGCTTCCCGGTGTGCCTTTCGAAATGAAGGGGTTAATAGATAGCGAAGTTATTCCGCGAATTCAACAAAAATATAAGTGTCCCTTTATCATGCATAAAACTTATATTACTTATGGGATGGGAGAGAGTGCATTGGCAGAGCGGCTAGAAATTTGGGAAGATGCCTTACCAAAACATATTAAATTAGCGTATTTACCAAATTTGGGCAAAGTACGTCTAAGATTATCTGCAAAAGGATTTGATAAAAATGCTATTATAGCAGAAATGGACAGGCAAGAGCAGTATTTAATGCCACAAATACAAGAGATTTTTAAGGGGATTGAAGGTGAAGCAGAGTCGATAGAAGAGCAAATCGGGAAAAGCTTAACACTTTTAGGGCAAACCGTATCTACGGCAGAGAGTTGTACGGGCGGTAAAATTGCAGAACAATTTACAGCTCATGCTGGAGCATCAGAATATTTTAAAGGCAGTATAGTTAGTTATGCAACCCAAGCTAAAATAGATGTGTTGCAAGTTCCAGAAGCCATCATTTTAGAGCACTCTGTAGTTAGTGCAGCAGTGGCCGAAGCCATGGCAAAACAAGCTCTAAAATGTTTAATACAGATTACGCCATTGCAACAACTGGTAATGCAGGACCAAGCAAAGCGACCGATCGCGAAGAATTAGGGACTGTTTTTATAGCAATTGCTTCAAAAACAGGCGTGTATTCAGAGAAATTTAATCTCGGAAACTTAAGGCTAAAGGTGGTTAATAAGGCTGTAGACAAGGCTTTAGAGATGCTTCAAAAAGAAATTTTAAAAAATAGATGATAATTAAGTTGTTATAAGACAAAGAATTCATATATTTGCACCTCGTTTTGAAATAACAACATTTAAAGTTTAGAAAGAATGTCAAGAGTTTGTGAACTTACAGGTAAGAAGGCAATGGTAGGGAACAATGTGTCTCACGCTATGAACAAAACTAAACGCAGATTTGATGCGAATTTAGTTAAGAAGCGTTTTTACATTCCTGAAGAAGATAAGTGGGTAACTTTAAAAGTATCTACTTCAGCGTTGAAAACTATCAACAAAATAGGAATTTCGGCTGCTATAAAAGAAGCTAAATCTAAAGGGTTTTTAAAATAAGCCGCTTTTAAAATAATACAATAATGGCAAAGAAAGGTAACAGAGTCCAAGTAATATTGGAGTGCACAGAGCATAAAGAATCTGGGGTTGCAGGAACTTCTAGATATATTACTACAAAAAACAAGAAAAATACTCCTGATAGAATGGAAATTAAAAAATTCAATCCTATCTTAAAGAGAATGACTGTTCATAAAGAAATAAAATAATTGAGTCATGGCAAAGAAATCAGTAGCATCATTACAAACGGGGTCTAAGAGATTAACAAAAGCTATCAAAATGGTAAAGTCTGATAAAACAGGAGCTTACACATTTGTTGAAGCAATTATGGCACCAGAACAAGTAAACGACTTCTTGAATAAAAAATAATAATTTATTTTTTATCAATAAAGATATTTAAGCTGCTTTCTATTTAAGAGAGCAGCTTTTGTTTTATATTTACGTTTAAAATAGTGACAAATTTTCTGCTTGGGTTTTTGGGCAGACTATTTGTGTTAAGAGTTTTTAAAAGTTACTACGCCATTTGTGTAGTATAACCATGCTTGATATCATAAATTCTAAATTATAACTAATGAGCTTTTTTAAAAAAATTTTTACTTCTGAAAAAAGGAAACTTTAGATAAAGGCTTAGAGAAATCTAAGACTAATTTTTTTGATAAACTAAGTAAGGCAGTTGCCGGAAAATCTAAGGTTGATGATGATGTTTTAGATGATTTAGAGGAAGTTTTAGTGTCTAGCGATGTTGGGGTAAATACCACTTTAAAAATTATTAAACGTATAGAAGCTCGTGTAGAACGAGATAAATATTTAGGAACAGAAGAATTAAATCTTATTCTTCGCGAGGAAATTGCCGGTTTATTATCTGAAACAAATTCAGGTGAAGAAACCGAATATACTATTCCAGCCAATAAAAAACCATATGTTCTTATGGTTGTTGGTGTAAATGGAGTGGGAAAAACTACGACTATCGGGAAACTTGCTTACCAGTTTAAAAAGCAAGGTCTTAAAGTGGTTTTAGGTGCAGCAGATACTTTTAGAGCTGCAGCAATAGATCAATTGCAAGTGTGGGCAGATCGCGTAGAAGTGCCTATTGTAAAGCAAGACATGGGAAGTGATCCGGCTTCGGTAGCTTTTGATGCTTTACAATCGGGTGTGTCTCAAAATGCCGATGTTATTATTATTGATACCGCGGGACGTTTGCATAACAAAATTAATTTGATGAACGAGCTAACTAAGGTAAAACGCGTTATGCAAAAAGTGATAGGCGATGCGCCTCACGATGTTCTATTGGTGTTAGATGGCTCTACAGGACAAAATGCATTCGAGCAAGCTAAACAGTTTACTGCAGCTACAGAGGTAACGTCCTTGGCGGTTACTAAATTAGACGGTACAGCTAAGGGTGGCGTTGTTATAGGTATTAGCGATCAGTTTAAAATTCCCGTAAAATATATTGGTGTTGGAGAAGGGATTAACGATTTACAAGTGTTTAATAAATTCGAATTTGTAGATTCTTTTTTTAAATAAATACAATCCTTATTCTACACACATAATTTCTCATAACTGAATGATCTTTGCTTGTTTTAGCGAAGGTTTAAGACTTTGACTTTGATGTCTATTTCTTTAGGCATGCCATGACTATTTTCTGGTATTCACAGATTCATCTTAGAATCTGCAAATCAATATAATTTACTTCTAAAATTATAGGTTGACTTCCTATATGCCTTAATTTCTATTCGGACTCATTTAGTGATTCAATTCTTAATTTATAATCTTGTTAGATAATGGATCTTGTTTAAAAAAAAAGCGAGACTATAATGTGCATAATAAAGATATGCACTTAACATACTTTTCCTTTAATTTGATTGTTAAAGAGGGGGTAAGTTAAAAAGCTATGTAGCTATTTTATGAGATCATTAAAACATGGAATGATGTTTTCCGGCGAAGCGTCATTGTTAACTTAACGAGGAGGTTTTAAAATGCTTTTAAACGATGTCTTTCAATTAAAATTCTATAGAGGAAAATATCAAGTTAATAGATTTTAAAGATGTTTAGGTTACCTCGAGGATGATTTTTCTCTATAAATCCCAATTTAGTATGCTTCATTATTCCATTTTAAAACATAAGTTAGCTAAATAAAGCGCATAAAAAAAGGTTAAACATGATGTTTAACCTTTTTGTTGTGACCGGGCTGGGGCTCGAACCCAGGACCCTCTCCTTAAAAGGGAGATGCTCTACCAACTGAGCTACCAGGTCATTGTTTTTGTTTGCGTATTGCGGGTGCAAAGATACTATCTTTATTTAAAAAACCAACCCTTTTTTAATATAAATAGAAAAAATAATTATTTCTGTTTATAATAGATCATTTAAGTTTAACAAAACTGCGCTGTTATAGTCTGATAAATAGTTCCTTATCTATACCATTAGACATGTAAATCTTGTTATGTAAATGAGCAATTTTTTAAAGTGCGCACGAGAAGATTCGAACTTCCACATCCTAAACGGATACTGGCCCCTCAAGCCAGCGCGTCTACCAATTCCGCCACGTGCGCCTAAAATATATAACTAAAAAAGGTTAAACAATAATGTTTAACCTTTTCGTTGTGACCGGGCTGGGGCTCGAACCCAGGACCCTCTCCTTAAAAGGGAGATGCTCTACCAACTGAGCTACCAGGTCATTGTTTTTGTTTGCGTATTGCGGGTGCAAATATATCACCTTTATTTAGAAAACCAAGCCTGTTTCTTGTTTTTTTTTTGTTTTTTTGTGCTGCAATATTGTATGTTTTTAAGTATCAATAAATAGGAGTTTAAATGAATTTAATTTTAATAGGATATATGGGGTCGGGTAAATCAACTTTAGGTAAAAAGTTGGCCAAAATATTAAATTACCCATTTATAGATTTAGATGATTATATAGAAGAACAGGAACAAAATTCTATTTCAAATATTTTTGAGGAACGGGGAGAAATCTATTTTCGAAAAAAAGAACATGACTATTTAAAAGCACTTTTAGAAAATAATACGCAAAGTATTTTGGCTTTAGGCGGAGGTACCCCGTGTTATTCTAATAATATGGAATTGATTAAAAATGATAAAACGTCGACTTCTATTTATTTTAAAGCAGGTGTTAAAGAACTCACCTCAAGATTAAAACATGAACGTGCTAAGCGTCCGTTATTAAGCCGATTTACGACAGATGATGAATTGGCAGAGTTTATAGGTAAACACTTATTTGAACGTGCTATATTCTATAATGAAGCCGATATTATTATTGATGTAGATAACACCAGTGAAATCGCTATTTTAGATCGTTTAATGACGCATTTAGTCTAAATACGCTTCAAATACATCATTCTCAAAATTAACAGTTACATGTTCGTTTAAGGATGTAGATAACGAAATACCCTTGAAATCTGCTTTTACTGGGTATTTTTTATGATTTCTATTTACTAATACCGCAGTTTTAAACTGCTTTAAAGGTACATCTAAAAAGAAACGAACACCGTAGATTAAAGCTGTTCCTGAATTTAAAACGTCATCAATTAAAACAATAGATTTATTTTCATAATCTTCTACTTTTAAAGATGTTTTAATTTCGTTTCGCGGATTTTTCTTGTCAATTTTTACTTTACACAAAATCGGTTTAATAGGAGATATTTTACTTAAAACCGATTTTAGCTTTTTTGCTAATACATAACCATTACTATCAATACCAGCCAAAATCACTTCAGACTCATAAACATTGCTTTCGTAAATTTGATATGCAATACGCTTAATTTTATGATTGATTTCGTCGTGAGTTAAAATAATATTTTTAGTCGTTTCCATCTTGTGTTATGTAATTTAGTCAAATATAAAAGAGTTTTTTATCTCGTGCTAGTTTTCAGAATTAAAAAAACTTCAAAAAAAAAGTAATTAATTAAAGGTCTTCAGAAGTTGTTTCTTCTTGGTCGTCTTGATAATCGTCAATATCGCGGCGATCTTTTTTAGTAGGACGACCTGTTCCTTTTTTACGGTAATAATCTTTGGCGTATTTTAAAAGTTCTTGAGCTTCAAAGGCCTCTTTAGGGGTTGTGTCCACGCGATAAATATCAACTAATTTAGCGCCAACACGGTTTGGAGGTAAGTCGTTTACCTTCAGGCTGTAGTTTACTTGATCCTTTCTAAGTTCAATTTTGTCTTGCGGATAAACGTCACGACTAGGTTTTACTACGGCTCCATTTACTTTAACATGTCCTTTTTTACAGGCTGTAGTAGCTATACTTCGTGTTTTATAATACCTAACACACCATAAATATTTATCTATTCGCATCTTTTTTTTGTAAAAATCAACATTTCACTTTCGTGAAAAATTCTATTTAAAATCGTATCTTGCGCCCCAAAAATAAGCAATAATGAAATTAAGAACAGTTACTTTAACTATTTTATTAGCGGCAATGGTTTTTACGTGTAAAAATGATGATGACGATAACACGGAAACTGTACCAGCTAGAGATGCTACAGAAGTATACGAAGAAAATATGGCTGAAATAGAAGCCTATCTTGAAACGCATTTTTATAACTATGAAGATTTTGATTTCGATAATCCTTATAGTCCAGCAAATGATAATTTTCAGATTGTGTTTGATACTATAGCAGGTGTAAATAGCGATAAAATTCCTTTAAGCGACCAAGTAGTAAGTAAAGAAGTTCCTGATTCGGTTGAAGAAGATTTAATTTACACTATGTATTATTTGGTAGTACGCGAGGGTAAAGGCGAAGAAATACATTTTACAGATCGTGCTTTTGTTCAATATAGAGGAACCTTACTAGATGGTTCTATTTTCGATAGTACGGTAACTCCAGTGGGTTTAAGTATGTTGTCTTATGGAACTGATTATGGTGTGGTTGATGGCTTTAAAGAAACAGTTATAGAATTTAAAACCTCTACAGGTAATTCTGAAAACGGAGATGGTACAGTAACTTATCACGAACATGGTATAGGTGCTGGTTTTCTACCTTCTGGTTTAGCTTATTTCAATTCTGCAACATCTACTATTCCTGCATATTCTCCACTTATATTTGCTGTGAATACATCTGGAGTAACGTATTTAGATCATGATAATGACGGGGTATATTCTTATTTAGAAGATTTAAATGGTGACGGCGATGTGTATGATGATGATACCGATGGTGATGGTATTCCTAATTTTATAGATCTTGATGATGACGGTGATGGCGTATTTACTATTCACGAAGATATTGATGGTGATGGCGATCCGTCTAACGATATAGGGAAAAACGGTATTCCTAAGTATTTAGATCCTGAAGAAACAGAATCTACAGAAGATTAAGACTAGATAATCTTAAAATAAAGCATAAAAAAACCGTTTGTAGTTCATGTACTGCAAACGGTTTTTTTATGCTTATAAGTCTTATTGGTTTATAATTTTACCGAAAGACTTAAGATTAATTGACTTGGTCTAGAGTCTATAGAAACAACATCGATACCATTGTTTTCAATAAACTTTGTTTCGTTTTTACTAAATCCGCGTTCGTATCTTAGGTCGATACCAATTTTTCTAATATTAACAGCAAACCCAAAATTAAAGCCCATAGAGATGTCCTTATCTATATCATCGGCTTTAACATCGTCAAATTTAGAATCTAGTATATACTGAAATGCAGGTCCAGCAAATATGCTTAAAGGCCCTATTAAGCGAATTCCAAATAATGCTGGTAAATCTAATTTCTGAACTTTTAATTTGCCAGCATCGTATTCACTACTAGTATTCGTGTACATTAATTCTGGTTTAAAGTAAATCCAGTCTCCAAATTTACCAAAAACACCCAGATGAAAACCTACGTTTTTATCTGGGTGTTTAACTGTATTACTTATGGATGAAAAATAATTTCCATTTGCTCCATAGTTTAATCCGCCTTTAATTCCATAACCTGAACCTGATTGTGCTGTAGATAGATTTAAAGCACCTACAACAATACAAAGTGTTAAGATTAATTTTTTCATAGTTTCGTTTTTAATGATTGTTACATTAAACGCGAAACTAATAAAATTATTTTCTTTTAATAACGGTTTCGCAAGCCTTTACAATGGCAGCGCTATTTAATCCGTATTTATCCATAAGTTGTGCAGGCGTACCAGACTCCCCAAAGGTGTCTTGAGTACCAACAAATTCTTGTGGTGTTGGTTTGTTTGTAGCTAAAACACGTGCCACACTTTCACCTAAACCTCCAAAGATATTGTGTTCTTCTGCAGTAACTACACATCCTGTTTTTGCTACAGAATCTAAAATTGCTTTAGCGTCTAAAGGCTTAATGGTATGCATGTCTATAACCTCGGCAGAGATTCCTTTTTCATGTAAAACTTTAGAAGCTTCTAAGGCTTCCCAAACTAGGTGTCCAGTTGCTACAATAGTAACGTCGCTACCTTCTGTTAAATTAATCGCTTTGCCAATTTCGAATTTCTGATCGGCAGGAGTGAAAATTGGCACAGAAGGTCTTCCAAAACGTAAGTAAACAGGACCGTCATGTTCTGCAATTGCAATAGTAGCTGCTTTTGTTTGGTTGTAATCGCAAGGATTAATAACAGTCATGCCTGGTAACATTTTCATTAAGCCTATATCTTCAAGAATTTGATGCGTGGCACCATCTTCTCCTAAAGTTAAACCTGCGTGAGATGCACAAATTTTTACATTCTTACCAGAATACGCAATAGATTGACGTATTTGATCATAAACACGACCTGTAGAAAAGTTAGCGAAAGTTCCTGTAAATGGAATTTTTCCACCAATAGTTAAACCGGCAGCAATACTCATCATGTTTGCTTCTGCTATTCCGATTTGGAAAAAACGCTCTGGATTTTCTTTAATAAATTCATCCATTTTTAATGAACCAATTAAATCGGCACATAGCGCTACAACATTAGGATTTGTTCTTCCAAGCTCTGCTAAACCAGCTCCAAAACCACTTCTTGTATCTTTTTTCTCTGTATATGTATATGTTTTCATTGTCTTTTAGATTGTGAAGGTTAGTAGTCGCCTAAAGTTTCAGGGTTTTGTGCTAAAGCATTTTCTAATTGTTCGTCGTTTGGTGCTTTACCATGCCAAGCGTGAGTGTACATCATAAAATCTACACCATGACCCATTACTGTTTTTAAAAGCACGCATACAGGTTTTCCTTTTCCTGTTTTCGATTTAGCTTCAGCCATACCATTTAATATAGCGTCAATATTGTTTCCTTCTTCTATGTCTATAACATCCCAACCAAAAGCTTCAAATTTAGCTCTCAGACTTCCCATAGGTAGTACGGTGTCTGTAGAACCATCAATTTGCTGTCCGTTTAAATCTACAGTAGCAATTAAGTTATCAACCTTTTTTGCAGAGGCATACATAATCGCTTCCCAGTTCTGACCTTCTTGTAGTTCGCCATCCCCGTGTAATGTATAAACTAATTTATCGTCTCCATTTAGTTTCTTAGCTTGTGCTGCTCCAATACCAACAGACATACCTTGACCTAAAGACCCCGATGCAATACGCACTCCTGGTAATCCTTCGTGAGTAGTAGGGTGTCCCTGTAATCTAGAGTTTAATAATCTAAACGTACTTAATTCCTCTACTGGAAAATAGCCAGCATGTGCAAGTACACTATAAAATACAGGTGAAATGTGGCCGTTAGATAAAAAGAATAAATCTTCATTTATACCATCCATTTCAAAACCGTCTTTGCGGTCCATAATTTCGTTGTAAAGGGCTACTAAAAATTCTGCACATCCTAAAGAGCCCCCTGGGTGACCAGAGTTTACCTTATGTACCATGCGTAGAATATCTCTACGAACCTGAGTCGTTAAATCTTGTAATTCTTTTGTATTAGACATGTTATATAACTTGATTTATAAAGGCTCAAAAATAAGCCTTTATGTGTGTTTAACAAATTAATATTTTAGTAATTTAAGTAAAGGTTTACGTAGAGGTATTTTTTTATTTTTTTTAAATAACAATACAGATAAGAACGAGTTAATTATCTTTGCCTCCTGATGAATATTTGAATATGACATTCGACTTAAAAGCCCAAGACACCCAAAGTAAAGCCAGAGCTGGAGTAATAACTACAGATCATGGTACAATAGAGACACCTATTTTTATGCCAGTAGGAACCGTAGGTTCTGTAAAAGGTGTACACCAACGCGAACTTAAAAATGATATTAACCCAGATATTATTCTGGGAAACACCTATCATTTATACTTAAGACCACAAACCAAAATCCTTGAAAAAGCAGGAGGGTTACATAAATTTATCAATTGGGATAGAAATATTTTAACCGATTCTGGAGGTTATCAAGTGTATTCCTTGTCTTCTAACCGAAAAATTAAAGAAGAAGGAGTAAAGTTTAAATCGCATATCGACGGAAGTTACCACGTATTTACGCCAGAGAACGTGATGGAAATTCAGCGTAGCATTGGTGCCGATATTATTATGGCTTTCGATGAATGTACACCATATCCTTGCGATTATAATTATGCAAAACGTTCGATGCACATGACGCATCGTTGGTTAGAGCGTTGTTTAAAGCATTTAGACAAAACGCCGTTTATGTACGATTATAGTCAGACGTTTTTCCCAATTGTACAAGGAAGTACATATAAGGATTTACGTAAACAGTCTGCAGAATACATTGCCGGAGTAGGAGCAGAAGGGAATGCTATTGGAGGTTTATCGGTGGGGGAACCCGCAGAAGAAATGTATGCCATGACCGAAGTGGTAACCGATGTGTTGCCATGGGATAAACCCAGGTATTTAATGGGAGTTGGTACACCAATAAATATTTTAGAAAATATAGCTTTAGGGGTCGATATGTTCGATTGTGTTATGCCTACCCGTAACGCAAGAAATGGAATGCTGTTTACGGCCCATGGTTCTATCAATATAAAAAATAAAAAGTGGGAAGATGATTTTTCTCCTATTGATGAAATGGGGATAACTTTTGTTGATACCGAATATTCGAAAGCGTATTTAAGACATTTGTTTTCGGTAAATGAATTGCTGGGAAAACAAATTGCAACGATACATAATTTAGGCTTTTACTTATGGTTGGTTCGTGAAGCTAGAAAACATATCTTAGCAGGTGATTTTAGAACTTGGAAGGATATGATGGTAAAACAAATGGATAATAGATTATAGGATCTAGAATTTAGTGACCATAAAAATGTAGTCTGAAAAGATTTTAAGGCAGACTTTTTAAATTTTATAACATATAAAACACCCATATAACCTCGGTTTTAGAGGTTGGGAGCGGCAAGATTGAAGATATTAGATTGGTACATATTAAAGCGCTATTTATTCACATTTTTAATGATGTTATTGCTGTTTATTCCAATTGCAATAACCGTAAATTTAGCTGAAAAAATTGGTAAAATTCTTGAAAACGAAGTGCCTTTTCCAGAGGTGGCAATGTTTTATTTGAATTTCACTATATATTTTGCGCATCTTTTATTTCCGTTATTTTTATTCCTTTCGGTAATTTTCTTCACTTCTAAATTAGCAAACAATACAGAAGTTATTGCTTTTTTAAGTTCGGGAGTATCGTTTAATCGATTTTTAAGACCGTATATGTATGGGGCAACAATTGTTGCGATCTTATCTCTGGTTTTAGGTATGTATCTTGCGCCGGAAGCAAGTAAGGGGTTTAATGATTTCGATTATAAATATTTTAAAAAAATAAAAAAGCACAAGAAACAGGTACGGTTTATAGACAAATTAACGACAACGATTTTATCTATGTGAGTAGTTTTGATGCCAAAAATAAAATGGGTCAGAACTTCTCTTTAGAGCATATTGTAGATAATAAATTGGTGTATAAAATGAGTGCTAGAAACTTGAGGTATATTGAAAAAGATTCGGTGTACCGACTGGTAGACTACGTTAAACGCACCATTGGTGAAGATGATGATGTTATTGAAACTTTAAGACGAAAAGATACCATATTTAGTTTCGATTTAGAAGATTTAACACCATTAGAATATATTGCTGAAACCTTAAATTATAGCGATTTAAATGCTTTTATAGAGAAAGAGAAAAAAAGAGGATCTTCTAGTATTGGGCGATACGAATTGGTGAAATACAGAAAATGGAGTTTGCCAGTTTCGGTGTTTATTTTAACTATTATTGCTGTGGCAGTATCGTCTCAAAAACGGCGAGGAGGAATGGGAGTTAATCTAGCTTTCGGAATATGTATTGCCATGGTATTTGTGTTTTTCGATAAAATTTTCGGGGTTATGGCAGAACAATCCGATTTCTCTCCTTTGATAGCTGTATGGTTTCCAAATATAATTTTTGGGGTGCTAGCCGCCTATTTACTGTATAATGCGAGACGCTAAATTACTCAATTATCTGCATTTGCACCTGCTGGTGTTTATAGCAGGATTTACCGCAATATTAGGCGAATTAATCACTATAGATGCTATAGCTTTAGTCTGGTACCGTATGTTAATGGCAACGGTTTTAATGTATGCCTATATCCGTGTTAAAGGGATTAATATTAAGGTGCCACCAAGAACAATACTTCGATTTGGGTTTGCAGGAGTTATTATTGCTCTGCATTGGATCACTTTTTTTGGCGCTATAAAAGCGTCAAACATTTCCATTACCTTATCAATGGTGTCTTCGGGAGCTTTTTTTGCTTCAATTTTAGAGCCCATTATTCATAAACGAAAAATTATTAAGTACGAAATGGTGTTTGGATTTGTGGTTGTTTTGGGCGTTTTTTTAATCACCCAAAGCGAACTTCAGTATATCGAAGGCATCATATTAGGCATACTGTCAGCATTTTTATCAGCTTTATTTGCTGTTTTAAATGGTAAATTTGTGAAAGAATATCGACCTTCGGTAATCTCTATTTATGAGTTTATAAGTGGCGTATTGTTTATTACCTTATTTATAGCCTTATTTGGTTCAGGATTTAATTCAGAATTTTTTAGTGTAAGTCCCACAGATTTGTGGTATCTTTTTATATTAGCCTCAGTTTGTACAGCATATGCCTTTATTGCTTCAGTGAAAATCATGGAACATGTAAGTCCATATACGGTAATGCTTACCTTTAATTTAGAACCTATTTACGGTATAATTCTCGCCTTAATATTATTTCCAGAGAAAGAAAAAATGTCGAGTAATTTTTATTACGGAGCATCGATTATTTTAGGGGCTGTTTTATTAAACGGTATCCTAAAAAATTGGAAAGCTTTAAAAAGAAAACGGTCTTAACAAAATTAGAACGCGAAAGTTTTTATATTTGTAAGCTAACTAAAAAAGAAATCCTTAATTGGTATGGAGTATTTAGAATTTGAACTTCCTATAAAAGAACTTGAAGAGCAATTGGACAAGTGCCAAATTATAGGCAAGGAAAGTGAAGTAGACGTAACAGAAACCTGTAAGCAAATAGAAAAAAAGCTTATAGAGACTAAAAAAGACATATATAAAAATTTAACCCCTTGGCAACGCGTTCAATTATCGCGTCACCCAAATAGACCGTATACATTAGATTATATAAAGGCGATTTGTGGTAATACATTTTTAGAGCTACATGGCGATAGAAATGTAAAAGACGATAAGGCGATGATTGGTGGTCTAGGTAAAATAGGCGACCAAAGCTATATGTTTATTGGCCAACAAAAAGGGTTTAATACCAAAACACGTCAATTACGTAATTTCGGAATGTCTAACCCAGAGGGTTACCGTAAAGCCTTACGCTTAATGAAATCGGCCGAGAAATTTGGAATTCCTGTAGTAACTTTAATCGATACTCCAGGTGCATACCCAGGTTTAGAAGCTGAAGAACGCGGACAAGGAGAAGCCATTGCTAGAAATATTCTAGAAATGACTCGTTTAAAAGTGCCTATTATTACCGTTATTATTGGTGAAGGTGCATCTGGTGGTGCCTTAGGTATAGGTGTAGGAGACCGTGTATTGATGCTAGAAAACACTTGGTATTCGGTGATTTCGCCAGAATCTTGTTCTTCTATTTTATGGCGTAGTTGGGAGTTTAAAGAGCAAGCAGCCGAAGCTTTAAAGCTTACTGCAGCCGATATGAAAAAACAAAAATTGGTAGACGAAATTGTAAAAGAACCTTTAGGAGGAGCACATACAGATCGTCAAGAAACGTTTAATATTGTAAAGTCGGCAATTGTAAAATCTTTTGAGGCTTTAAAAAACTTATCACCAAAAGAATTAGTGAAACAACGTATGGAAAAATACGAAAACATGGGCGTCTTTAAAGAGTAATCCCTTGATACCCTCATAGTAAGAAACCTGAAGCTATTTAACTTCAGGTTTTTTTATGGTTATTAACAAAATATGTAAGTTGTTAACAATTAGAATGTTGAAGAAAGGTTAACATCAACCTTCTAAAAACATCAAAATATAAAGCCTTTTTAATTACTTTTGTAGCTATGAAACAACCGAACTCAATGCAGGGCTACAAAGTAGACAAAAGTACTTTAATCAATTTAGAACGTGGTAAAATTCCACCGCAAGCTATTGATTTAGAGGAAGTTGTGCTTGGAGCTATGATGGTCGATAAAAAAGGAGTGGATGAAGTTATCGACATTTTAAGTCCAGATGCTTTCTATAAAGAATCTCATAAAGTGATTTTTGAAGCGATCTTTCAGTTGTTTGAGGGGAGCGAACCTATCGACTTATTAACTGTTTCTAGTCAATTAAAGAAAAGTGCGAAGCTTGAAGTTGCAGGTGGTGATTTTTATCTGATTTCACTTACCCAAAAAGTGTCTTCTTCGGCGCATATAGAGTTTCATGCCCGTATTATTTTACAGAAATTTATTCAACGTAGTTTAATTAAAATTTCAAGTGAAATTATTGAAGAAGCTTACGATGAAACCCAAGATGTATTCGATTTACTAGATAAAGCCGAAACCAAACTTTACGAAGTTACTCAAGGTAACATCAAAAAGTCTAGTGAAACGGCGCAGGAATTGGTTATTCAGGCGAAGAAGAAAATTGAAGAGATTTCGAATAAAGAGGGCTTAAGTGGTATTCCTACCGGATTTGATAAGTTAGATAAATTAACTTCTGGTTGGCAACCTTCCGATTTAATTATTGTGGCGGCTCGTCCAGGTATGGGTAAAACAGCCTTAACCTTATCTATGGCACGAAACATAGCCGTAGATCAAAATATACCCGTTGCTTTTTTCTCTTTAGAGATGGCATCGGTGCAGTTAATTACGCGTTTAATTTCTTCGGAAACTGGATTGTCTTCAGAAAAATTAAGAACAGGTAAATTAGAAAAACACGAGTGGGAGCAATTAAATGTAAAAGTAAAAGGCTTAGAAAAAGCACCTCTTTTTATAGATGATACCCCTTCGCTTTCTATTTTCGATTTACGTGCCAAAGCCAGACGTTTATCGTCGCAACACGGTATAAAACTAATCATGATTGACTACTTACAGTTAATGACGGGAGGAACAAGTCATGGTGGAAACCGTGAACAAGAGATCTCGATGATTTCACGTAACCTAAAAGCCTTGGCAAAAGAATTAATGGTTCCTGTAATTGCACTGTCTCAGTTATCGCGTGCTGTAGAAACGCGTGGCGGAAGTAAACGTCCGTTACTGTCTGACCTTCGTGAATCGGGTGCGATCGAGCAAGATGCCGATATTGTATCGTTTATTTATCGTCCCGAATATTATAAAATTGAAGAATGGGATGATGATGAGCGCTCTCCAACAGAAGGACAAGCAGAATTTATTATTGCAAAACACAGAAATGGTGGATTAGAAAACATCCGATTAAAATTCTTAGGTCACTTAGGTAAGTTCGATAACTTAGATGATTTTGATTCTCCTTACGAGTTCCATAGTAAAATGAATACCAACCCGAATGAAGATTCTGGGTTTAGCTCTGGAGGTCATTTTCCTTCGCCCACAGATGCCTTTGGAAGTGCTATGAACGAGGATGATGATAACGATGTACCGTTTTAATTTTGAAACAATTTTTTAATAGAAAACCATGAAAGATACCCTAACCGTATTTTTCATGGTTTTTTTTATGTTTAATAGAATGCATTTTGATTTTAACCCTTCTGTTAAATTATAATTTAAAGCTTACATCTCATTCCATATTTGACATAGTTTAGCTACTTTTGAGGCAGAGTAACCATACCAAAATCAATTACTTCTATGGAAGATATGTTATTTTATGATAGAATGCAGTTTGCGTTCACGATCACCTTTCATTACCTTTTTCCACAACTCACCATGGGACTATCTTTAATGATAGTTTATTTTAAATGGTGCTTTTTAAAAACCGATAATTTACAGTATAACGATGCGGCAAAATTCTGGATGCGCATATTTGCAATTAATTTTGCCATGGGTGTAGTAACTGGAATCCCTATGGAGTTTCAATTTGGAACTAATTGGGCAAAATTTTCGGAATTAACCGGAGGAATCATTGGTCAAACCTTGGCTATGGAAGGTATGTTTTCATTTTTCTTAGAATCTTCTTTTTTAGGATTATTTCTTTTTGGTGAAAAACTACTCGGTCATAAATGGCATTTTGTAACTGGATTTTTGGTCTTTTTAGGATCTTGGGCAAGTGGTTTCCTTATTATCGCAACACATTCTTGGATGCAATATCCCGTGGGCTACGAGATTTTAGAAAACGGTAAATTCGTATTAAATAATTTTTCGGCTTTATTTTCTAACCCATGGTTGTTGCCCTCTTATTTTCATAATCAGGCAGCCTCTTTAATTACAGCGTCCTTTTTTGTATCGGCCGTTGGTGCATTTTATATTCTGAATAAAAAGCATGTTGAATTTGGTAAGCTATTCCTGAAAACAGGCGTTATTTTCGGTTTGTTTTCTAGTATAATTGTAGCTTTTCCTACAGGAGATTTAGTGGCTAAAAATGTGGTAAAGCATCAGCCCGTAACTTTTGCGGCCATGGAAGGGATCTTCCAGACAGAAGAAGGAGGTGCCGAAATTGTACTTATTGGTCAGCCTAATATCTTAGAAAAAAAATTAGATAATAAGATTGCAGTGCCTAATATATTAAGTTTTCTAACCTATCAAAATTGGAATGCAGAAATTAAAGGTTTAAATGAATTTGATAGTAAAGATTACCCTACTAACATTCCTGGACTATATTATGCCTATCATATTATGGTTGGATTGGGAACTATATTTATTGGGTTAATGATTATTGCTACGTTTCAATTATATCGTAAGAAATTATACGAAACCCATTGGATTTTATGGTGTTTGATGTTTATGATACCATTTCCATATATTGCAAATACAACGGGCTGGTATACCGCCGAATTGGGTAGACAACCTTGGTTAGTTTACAATTTATTACGAACGTCTGAAGGGGCATCTCCAACTGTTTCTTCTGGTAATACGTTATTTACATTACTCGGATTTGTAGGGTTATATTTATTACTAGGTATTTTATTTTTAATGCTAGTAGGAAAGATAGTCAATAAAGGTCCTCAACTTATAAAACACTAATTATGGAGTTATTCTGGTATATGGTCTTAATGACTATGTTAGCGATTTATATCATTTTAGATGGTTATGATTTTGGAGCGGGAATAATTCATTTATTTTTCGCCAAAAAGGAAGCCGATAAAAAGGCAATTACAAATGCTATTGGTCCGTTTTGGGATGCCAACGAAGTATGGTTAATTGCCGTTGGAGGTGTTTTGTTTTTTGCCTTCCCAACCCTATATGCTTCGTCGTTTAGTGGTTTTTATTTGCCTTTAATGATGATTTTATGGTTGTTAATTTTTAGGGCGATAGGATTAGAATTACGCGGACAAATACATAATCGTTTATGGGAAAAGATTTGGGATAAAGCTTTTGGAGTAGCGAGTTTGTTATTGGCTTTATTTTTTGGAATTGCTTTAGGAAATGTTGTTCGTGGTGTAAATTTAGGTATGGTTAACGAAACCGGAGTATCTACTCATGAGGCTCATTATTTCTTTTTACCGCTTTGGAATGACTCCTTTAGTCCAGAAGCAAATCATCTTGGTATTATAGACTGGTTTACAATCCTGTTAGGGATTATCGCTGTAATTACACTAACAATTCATGGAGCCAACTGGATCTTATATAAAACGAATTCTGATTTAAATCCGAAATTAAAACAGGTAGTTTTTAAACTTAATTTTGTACTACTATTTTTTGTTATTGTATCTATTTCTATTTGGCATTTAATAGAGTCAAATCCGTTTGAAAATTTTATAAACTACCCATGGTTAGCTATATTTCCTATTGTCACACTTGTTGGTTTATTTGGTTTATTTAAGGTGAAATCATTTAAAAAAGATGGAACACCTTTTGTGTTTTCGTCGTTATTTTTGGCAGGTGGTTTTTTTACAACCGTGTCTTCAATTTTTCCTAACTTGTTGCCTTCAACAAACGGTGTTAATCCATCGTTAACCATCTACAATGTTGCAGCAGAAGACTATGGTTTAACTGTAGGTGTGTATTGGTTTGTAATTGCCATAGTGTTAGTGGCGGTTTATTTTACCATTCAATATAAAGTATTTAAAGGTAAAATGGATAATATTGGTTATGGCGATCACTAAAGTAATGTTTAGTCTTTAAACATGCTATCTGTTATCGTCATTAAACCCTTAAAAGCAAAAAAGATAGCTAGACCACAAATAATTAATCCAATAATAAGAATTGGAATATAAAGGGGTTTTTCGGTATTTGTAAATGCGATATGTATAAATGAAGGTCCTAAAAGCATACAAGCTAAAGAGATTCCCATTTTTTTTAAACCTTCAATAAGGACTTTTTTGTTTGTTCGTTTAGTTTCCATGATTGGTATGTTTTAAAACATTTCTAACACTTTTGTGTTCTTTAAGTAAGATTTCAGCCTCAGCGTAAGTGATGTTAAGTTCGGTCATAATCATTTTAATTCCTCGATCCACTAACTTATCGTTACTAAGTTGCATGTCGACCATTTTATTGCCTTTAATTTTTCCTAACTGAATCATTGTAGCAGTAGAAATCATGTTTAAAACCAACTTTTGAGCCGTTCCTGCTTTCATTCTGGAACTCCCCGTTACGAACTCTGGACCAACAATAACTTCAATAGGAAATTGAGCTGTTTGCGATAAAGGACTGTTATGGTTACATGTAATGCATCCCGTAATAATTTGGTGTTCATTACAAGCTTGTAATGCAGCTATTACGTATGGTGTGGTTCCAGAAGCAGCAATGCCAATAACCACATCTTTTGTAGATATGTTATGTTGAAGTAAATCTTCCCAACCTTGAGTTTTAGAATCTTCGGCAAATTCTACAGCATCTCTAATGGCTTTATCTCCACCAGCAATTAACCCAACAACTAATCCAGAAGATACTCCAAAAGTTGGAGGACATTCTGAAGCATCTACAACACCTAATCGACCGCTAGTACCTGCTCCGATATAGAAAATGCGACCACCTGCTTTAAGTTTTAGAACGGTTTGTTCGATTAAAGATTCTATTTGTGGCAATGCTTTTTCAATGGCAAAAGGCACGGTTTTGTCTTCATTATTAATATTAATTAATAAGTCGGAGATAGTCATGTTTTCTAAATTATTGTATTTAGAATCGGCTTCGGTTGTTTTAATAAAATCCATGGTGTAAAGATACGAAATTGTAAAAGTTGTACTTCTAATTTATAAATTGTTTTAAATGAAAAAAGACTCCGAAAAGGAGTCTTTTTAAAGCATATATTATAGAATGACTTCTTAAGCAATAGCTTTAGAAATACTTTCTAGAATTGAATTTAAGGTCGTACTTGGACGCATAGCTTCAGAGGTAACATTTACGTTTGGTAAGTAATACCCTTGAATATTTACTGGATTACCTTGAATTGTATTTAATTCGTTTACAATTTTAGATTCATTTTCAGCAAGAGATTTAGCGACGTCTGTAAATACAGTTTTTAGCGCTGCATCCTTGGTTTGATTAGCTAAAGCTTCTGCCCAGTATAACGCTAGATAGAAGTGGCTTCCACGGTTATCTAATTCGTTTACTTTACGAGATGGTGATTTTCCGTTTTCTAATAATTTACCAGTAGCTTCATCTAAAGTGTCTGCTAGAACTAAAGCTTTGTCGTTTTTAGTCGTTTCAGACATGTGTTCTAAAGACACGGCAAGAGCTAAAAATTCACCTAAAGAATCCCAACGTAAATGATTTTCTTCTAAGAATTGTTGTACGTGTTTCGGAGCCGATCCTCCAGCACCCGTTTCAAATAATCCACCACCATTCATTAATGGAACAATAGATAACATTTTGGCACTTGTTCCTAATTCTAAAATAGGGAAGAGGTCTGTTAAGTAATCACGTAAAACATTTCCTGTAACAGAAATCGTGTCTTTTCCATCTTTAATACGTGCTAAGGTGAAATGTGTTGCTTCTTCTGGAGAAAGAATTTTAATATCTAAACCAGTCGTGTCGTGTGTTGGTAAATAAGCTTCAACCTTTTTAATTAATTCGGCATCATGAGCTCTGTTTTTATCTAACCAGAATACCGTTGGTGTATCTGTAGCACGAGCTCTACTAACAGCTAATTTTACCCAGTCTTGGATTGGTGCATCTTTAACTTGGCACATTCTCCAAATATCTCCAGCTTCAACATTGTGTTCTGTTAAGATTTTGCCATCAGCATCAATTACACGAACTGTTCCGTTTGATGCTATTTCGAATGTTTTATCGTGAGATCCGTATTCTTCGGCTTTTTGAGCCATAAGCCCCACATTAGGAACTGTTCCCATTGTAGTAGGATCGAAAGCACCATGTTTTTTACAGAAATCTATAGTGGCTTGGTAAATACTTGCATAACTACTATCTGGAATTACGGCTTTAGTGTCTTCTTGTTTACCGTCTGCATTCCACATTTGACCAGAAGTACGTATCATGGCTGGCATAGAAGCATCGATAATAATATCGCTAGGCACGTGTAAGTTTGTGATGCCTTTGTCCGAATCGACCATAGCTAATGCAGGACCATTTTTGAAAGCCTCGTCTATATCTGCAAGAATTTCTTGACGTTTGTCTTCTGGTAATTCTTCAATAGTACTTATTAAGTTTCCGAATCCATTATT
The DNA here is from genome assembly GCF_001685485.1 of Formosa haliotis. Lineage (NCBI taxonomy): Bacteria > Pseudomonadati > Bacteroidota > Flavobacteriia > Flavobacteriales > Flavobacteriaceae > Formosa > Formosa haliotis. Next base: position 4,063,519 of record NZ_BDEL01000001.1, read on the forward strand.
AACATCTACACCTATTTTTTCTAAAGTTTCGGCGTGTTTAGCGAAAACATTTTTAAAGAATACACGAACCGCATGACCAAAGATAATTGGGTCTGACACTTTCATCATGGTTGCTTTCATGTGTAAAGAAAGTAACACATCTTTATCTTTAGCATCTTTAATTTGAGCTTCTAAAAAGTTCAATAATGCCTTTTTGCTCATTACAGTAGCATCGATAATTTCGCCTTGTAATAAGTTTATATTTTCTTTTAAAGCTGAAGTGTTTCCGTTTTCATCTTCAAACTGTATGCTTACAGTTGTCGCTTTATCTAGAGTTACAGATTTTTCATTATGTGCAAAATCACCAGCACTCATAGTTGCCACATGCGTTTTAGAGTCGGCACTCCAAGCACCCATAGAATGTGGATTCTTTTTTGCGTAATTTTTTACGGCTTTTGGGGCTCTACGGTCAGAATTTCCTTCACGTAAAACAGGATTTACAGCACTTCCTTTAATTTTATCGTACCTTCCTTTAATTTCTTTTTCAGCATCAGTTTTAGGTTCATCTGGATAATTTGGTAATTTATATCCTTGACTTTGTAATTCTGAAATTGCAGCTTTAAGCTGAGGAACTGAAGCACTAATATTTGGTAATTTTATAATATTAGCTTCTGGTTTTTTTGCTAATTCACCAAGTTCTGTTAAAGCGTCTGGTAATTGTTGATCTTCGGTTAAAAAATCTGAAAAGTTTGAAATTATTCGAGCTGCTAAAGAGATATCTCTAGTTTCAACATTAATGCCTGAAGGGCTTAAAAAAGCTTGAACAATAGGTAAGAAAGAGTAAGTTGCTAAAGCCGGAGCTTCATCTGTTTTAGTGTAAATGATTTTTGAACTGTATGCCATTTTAATTTGTTTTATAGTAATGTTTTTTGGCAAAGAATATAGGGTATTTTTTGCGAATGGCAAAGATACAAAAAAGCTAATGCTTACTAATGCGGATTTGGAATAAGTATTAGGTTTTTTGTAAGATAAATGTAAAAATTAAAATAATTTATTGAGAAGTATATAAAACAAAAGCCATATCATGGTAGTAAAACTACTTTGACATGGCTTTCTCTGAAATAGCATTTTAAATTTATTAGCCTCTTGACTAATCACTTTCGGATATATTAATCTTACTTGCTTACATTAAAAGTGAACTATTTCAAAAATGAAACATTTATAGTGTAACGTTCAAAATGTATTTACTAGCTACGAAATGTTTCTATTTAATTGTTTTTCTTTATGTTTTCCTTCCGTTTATTTAATACAAACACAGTCCAACATTGTTTTCTTCCCTATACTTAAATTTTCATTTCTCGTACCTCCGAAAACTTTCAATTTTACTAGTTTTACTTGACAACAAGTTTACTTTTTAAAATATCATGATTTTAAATGCAAAAACATGCCGTTTAAAATCTCAAAAAACAATTATTAAAAGAACGTTTAATACTTTAAAACTAAATTAGAGTATTAATTGTTTTATAAAGATAAGAATAAATTCTAGTTTTTCAATGGGTTTTAACATTTTATATATCAACATTTTATAAACAGGAGTTATTAACTTTTGTTCATAAAAAAAGCCCTAACGTGAAGTTAGGACTTTTTGATGTTATTCGGAAATCGCAAAAATTAGCGTCTTCTCTCTTTAATTCTAGCTTTCTTACCAGTAAGACCTCTAAAATAGAAGATACGAGCTCTACGCACTTTACCTTTTTTGTTGATTTCAATTTTTTGTAATGCTGGCATGTTAATAGGGAAGATACGCTCTACACCTACAGTTCCAGACATTTTTCTAATTGTAAACGTTTCAGAAGAACCAGTTCCTCTTTTTTGAATAACTACCCCTCTAAAAAACTGAGTACGTACTTTTTCACCTTCTCTAATTTCGTAGTACACTGTAATTGTGTCTCCAGCGCCGAATTCAGGAAATTCTTTTTTTGTTACAAATTCGTCTTGTACAAATTTTATTAAAGATTCCATATCTTTATTATTTTATTAGTGTTAATTCAAAGCAACATTCACGATTTTCGCCAGAGGTTGGTCCGAAATTGGGTGCAAAGATACTCTTTTTATTTAAATTCCAAACTTTTTAATTCTGAGTTTTATTTCGGAATTATAAATTTCTCAAATCAATTAATCGTCTAATAAATCTGGACGTCTCGTTTTGGTACGCTCATAGGCTTGTTCTTCCCGCCATTTTTCAATCTTCGGAAAATTACCACTGAATAATACTTCGGGAACATGTAATCCTTTATATTCTCTGGGGCGTGTATAAATAGGTGGTGCCAATAAATTATCCTGAAAAGAATCGGTTAGGGCAGAGGTTTCGTTTCCTAATACCCCAGGAATTAATCGTATTACGGCATCGCATAATACAGCTGCACCTAATTCGCCACCAGATAAGACATAATCGCCTATAGATATTTCTTTGGTGATAAATAAATCTCGTACGCGCTGGTCTACACCTTTATAATGACCACATAAGATTATGATGTTTTCTTTTAACGATAAGGTGTTTGCAATACCTTGTTTTAGTGTTTCTCCATCTGGTGTCATATAGATCACTTCATCATAATCTCTTTCCGATTTTAATTGAGAGATACATTTATCTATAGGCTCTATAAGCATAACCATACCTGCGCCGCCACCAAACTGATAATCGTCTATTGTTTTATAATTATCGGTCGTATAATCTCTTAAGTTATGAAAGTGTACTTCTACTAAATTGGCATCTATAGCACGTTTTAAGATGGATGCTTCAAACGGACTTTTAATTAATTCTGGTAAAACAGTGATGATATCTATGCGCATGGCTTCAATTTATAAACAACTGCAAAGATGCAAAGAATCGAATTAAAATCGAGATAATTTATAGCTCAAATATGGGAACAAAAAAAGTCCATGATTTTAAACATGGACTTTCTATATCTGATATTTTTTAAATGAATTAAGCGTTAGACTTTTGCTTGTTTAATTCGTCTTGTAATTGTCTGCGTACTTTTTGCTCACGTTCTAAAGCTGTTTTACGGTGCTCGTCGAATTCTTCTTCTATTTCTGCAAGCATACGTTTAGCTTCTCTTGTGGTGGTATTACTGTTTTTAAATTTATAAATGAAGAATAATAAGAACACAAATAATCCTCCAATAATAGACCAAATAAAAGTGTTGTATGTGGTTTTACTTAGATTCATGCCAAAAAATTGCATGCTATCTTTTTCTTCATTAGTTAAATCTAAGGTTTTTTGCGTTTCGCTTAAATTAGATTTTAAAGTAGCAATTTCACTAGCTTGTAAATCTACATTTTCTTGTGTTTCTATTAAATCTTTTTGAATGGCTTTTAAAGAGTCTAAGGTGTGAGCCTTTAATGTTTGTAACCAAGCTTTTTTTACAACTTTATAATTTTGATAATTATTAGATTTTTGAATTATGTATTCAAATTGATTGTCTAATGTACCATCATTTAAAGATAATTGATCTTCAGATTCTGTAGATGTTTGCGTTTGAGCAAATGAAGATACTGTTATTAAGCAAGTTATTAGCGTAGTGGTTAACGTTTTTATTACATTCATTATTGAAATTGTGTTTGGGGTTTTTTAGATTTTTACGAAATTATAAAATAATGTCAAATTTCAACATTTTAATTAACAAAAAACCTCACATTAGTGAGGTTTTATATATACGATTGAAATTCGTTTTTGGATGATTTCCTATTAATAATACGTGTAGCGTCTTACTTTTGCAATGTATTTTGCTAGCCTAACTACTTGATGGCTATAGCCGTACTCATTGTCATACCAAATATATAAAATTGCATTTTTGTTATTCGGACTAACTATTGTGGCTTTACTATCAAAAATGGAAGGCGCCGAACTTCCTACTATATCGCTAGACACTAACTCGTCGCTTAATTCGTATTTAATTTGCTCTACTAAAGGTCCTTCTAAAGCACTTTTTTTCATGAGGGCATTTATTGCTTCAACAGAGGTTTCCGACTGTAATTCTAGATTCAATATAGCTAAAGATCCATTAGGAACGGGAACTCTAATAGCGTTGGATGTTAGCTTCCCTTCTAAACTAGGTAAGGCTTTGGCTACTGCGCTTCCAGCCCCAGTTTCTGTAATTACCATGTTTAATGCTGCGGCACGTCCTCGACGATATTTACTATGATAATTATCGACTAAATTTTGGTCGTTTGTATAGGCGTGAATGGTTTCTAAATGCCCATGCTCCACACCATAAGCATCTTCTACAGCTTTTAAAATTGGAGTTATAGCATTTGTTGTACATGAAGCTGCCGAAAAAATATCGACAACATCTGGGTTGTATTCTAGATGATTTACACCGTGAACAATATTGGGTACGCCTTTTCCAGGTGCTGTTAACAACACTTTATCAACTCCTTTAGAAAGCAAATGTCTGCTTAATGCTTCTTGATCTCTAAACGCTCCGGTATTATCTATAACCAAAGCATGGTTAATTCCGTATTGCGTATAATCAATGTCTTCTGGATTGTTGGCAGAAATAATATTAACTGTCGTACCGTTAATAATTAAAGCATTGTTTTTGATATCGGCAACTACGGTACCCGAAAAATCGCCATGTACAGAATCGTTTCGTAATAATGAAGCTCGTTTTTCTAAAACCGTTTGGTCTAATTTTCCACGAGTTACTATAGCTCTTAAGCGCAATTGGTTTCCAGCTCCAGTTCTAGTCATTAATTCACGAGCAACTAATCTACCAATTCTACCAAATCCGTATAGCACCACATCTTTAGGTTTTATGCTTCCGTTTTTCTTGGCACTTTTAAGCTTCTCTGCCACAAAGGCGGTAGCATTTGCATGCTTTTGGTCTACGAGTTGAAACTCGTAAGTTAATTTCCCGATATCTAGTTTAGCAGGTGGTAAATCTAAAGTGCGAATGGCTTGGGCAATTTCTACAGAATCGAATATGGAAATGGGTTTCTGAACAAATTCTCCAGCATATTCGTGTAGATTTAAAATTTGACTCACATTTCTGTCGATAAGCTGATTTCTAAACAGGACCAACTCGATGGCTTTGTCGTACCAAAGGTCGCTCACTATTTTTATAAATTTTACAGTAGCTCGTCGTCTGTCGGCTTGAAAAGCTAATTCCTTTTCATAAGTTTCGTTAAAACTCATTGGTTAAATTTTTAGTTTGTTGTTTTAATTTTAAACAAAAGTAAAATATTTCAAACGTTTTCGTAACTAATTTTTTGTAAAAATAAAACCCTTTAGAAATACTAAAGGGTTTTGTTAAAATCATTGAAAGATGTTTAGTTTTTATCTAAAATTATAACGCTCTTTTTCACCTTGAGAATTAATTAATTCGATTTGTAAAGGTTCATTTCTAGATTTATTAGTGATAATATTTTGAACATCCTCTATAGAATTAATTTTTTGTCCGTCTATAGCTGTAATAATATTACCTTCTACAATACCATTACGTTTCCAATACTCAGCATATTGTTCGTTTAATCGGATAATTTTAACACCATTCGATAATTTAAATTTCTGAAGATCTTTCTTATCGGTGTTTTTTACCACGCCTACTAAAGGCATTGTAAAGGTTTGGTTTTTAATTAAAGTTACAGGAATTTCTTTTAATTCGCCATTTCTTAAAAAGGTTACTTGTACAACGTCGTTAGGTCGTTTTGTGTTTAAATGTCCTCTTAAATCGGCAAACTTTGTAATTCTAGTTTGATCTATTTTTTTAATGATATCTCCTTTTTTTAAACCTGCTACTTGCGCACCAGAGCCTTCTTCAACATCATCTACATAAAAGCCTTCGGTGTCTGTAATATTTAATTGTTCTGCAAAAGCACTATTTAAAGCGCCTCCGGTAACGCCTAAAATGCCGTTTTGTACATTACCAAATTCCATAATATCTTCAACCACTTTTCTGGCAATATTACTAGGTACAGCAAAAGAATACCCAATGTAAGATCCTGTTTGCGAAGATATCGCAGTATTAATTCCTATTAAATCACCTTTAGCGTTTACTAAAGCCCCTCCAGAGTTTCCTGGGTTAACAGCAGCATCGGTTTGAATGAAAGACTGGTTGCTTTGTCCTGTTAAATCTCTAGATTTTGCACTAATAATTCCCGCAGTAACGGTAGATGTTAAATTAAACGGGTTTCCAACGGCAAGTACCCATTCTCCAAGTTTAGCTTGGTCGCTATCTCCAAAAGTGGTATATGGTAAATCTTCACCAGCGTCTATTTTTAATAAAGCAATATCGGTTTTATCGTCGCTTCCTATAATTTTAGCGTTAAATTCTCTATTGTCATTTAAGGTTACGGTAAGTTGTTGCGAGCCATCTATAACATGATTGTTGGTTATAATGTAACCGTCTGGAGAAATAATAACCCCAGAACCTGTTCCTACCTGTGGTCTTGCAGATTGTCTGCCATAAAACAAGTCTTCAAACGTCATTCGTCCCGTTACTAACGTGGTGTTTTTTACGTGAACTACTGTATGCACTGTGTTTTCTGCCGCCAGTGTAAAATCCGGGGCGTTGGCAATAGCATTGGTGTGTATAATATTATTAGATGTCGGTATAAATTGAGAAGGGGTGGTTTCAGTTTTTGTTATTACTAATGCATTATCATTTTCTAAAAACATTTTATAAGCTCCTAGGGTTAGCATGCCTCCTAAAGCTGAAACAAATACTAAAGTTAAAATTTTTTTCATGGTTAGAACTTTTTAAATTTTGAATAATAAAGATTAAAATTAATTCTTTATTAGATTATAAGGAATAGTTTAACTGTATTTAACGTCCTTTTAAACACTTTTTAACACACGAAAAAATAGTTAAATATTCTATCTTTGTCGCTAATTATGACACACACATTTTATAAATATCAAGGAACAGGGAATGATTTTGTAATGATTGATAATCGTGAAAATACATTCAATAAGCAAGATATAGCACTTATAAATCGCTTATGCGACAGACGGTTTGGGATTGGTGCCGATGGTTTAATTCTTTTAGAAAATCACCCAGAAGTCGATTTTAGAATGGTGTATTATAATGCCGATGGGAACGAAAGTACCATGTGTGGAAACGGTGGTAGATGCTTGTCTCAATTCGCAAAAGATTTAAAGGTAATAGACCAAAAAGGAAGTTTTGAAGCAATAGACGGGATGCATCATGTCGAGTTTGATGGTGATTTAGTGCGTTTACAAATGCAAGATGTGTTTACGGTAGAAAATCATGAGTCTTATGTGTTTTTAAATACAGGGTCTCCGCATCATGTACAGTTTGAAAATAATATTGAAACTTTCGATATTAAAACGCTAGGTCGTAATATTCGCAACGGTGCACCTTATTATAAAGAAGGTACGAATGTGAACTTTGTGAAGAAGCTATCTAATAACGAATTTCAAGTTAGAACTTACGAAAGAGGTGTGGAAGACGAAACCTTATCTTGTGGGACTGGTGTTACAGCCGTAGCCATCGCCATGCATTACCTTGGCGAAACCGAAGCCGAAACCGTGCATTTAAAAGTTCAAGGCGGCGCATTACAAGTTTCCTTTAATCTATCGGATGAAGGGTATACCAATGTTTGGTTAATAGGTCCGGCAAAGCAGGTGTTTAAAGGTGAAATAGAATGGTAACCTTAAAAGGAGAACATATTTTTTTACGTGCTTTAGAACCAGAAGACTTAGAGTTTGTTTTTCAGGTTGAGAATGACGAGTCTATTTGGGAGTTAAGTAACACGCAAACACCATACTCGAGATTTCTAATAAAACAATATTTAGAACAAGCGCATATTGATATTTATGAGGCCAAACAATTACGATTGGTAATTTCAGATTATAAACATGAAACCTTAGGATTGATAGACGTTTTCGATTTCGATTTTAGAAATAGAAAAGCAGGCATAGGTATTTTAATTACTAATGAGGCTAGTCGAGCCAAAGGTTATGGAGGCGAGGCGTTGTCATTATTAGTAAACTACTGTTTTACCCAGCTTCAGTTGCATCAATTATATTGTAATATTTCGGAAGGGAACACAGCGAGTATTCAATTATTTAAAAAACAAGGTTTCCAAGAGATCGGATTAAAAAAAGATTGGAATCTGGTTAATGGAAAATTTAAAAACGAATTCCTTTTTCAACTAATAAATAACTAATGTATATTAAAAAAATTCTTTTAGCCATTGTGCTTTTAGGTCTTGTGGTAGCTGCATTTTTTGCTAATTATGTGTATTCAGCAGTATTTAAAGCCAATACGGCCTTTAATAATAAAACGGCCTATATTTATATTCCTTCAGATGCTTCATACCAAGATGTGCGCGAACAATTAAAACCACTTTTAAAAGATATAGAATCTTTTGATGCATTAGCCAACAAAAAACAATATACCACACATATAAAAGCAGGGAAGTTTAGTATAACGAAAGGGATGAATAACAACGATATTATAAATTCAATTCGCAGTAAAAACATTCCAATACAAGTAGCTTTTAACAACCAAGAATCTGTTGAAAAATTAGCGGGTAGAATAGCCTCGCAAATAGAAGCAGACAGTTTATCATTATTGGTAGCAATGAAAGATCAGTCGTTTTTAGATGATAATCACTTTAATACAGCGACTATGTTGGGCATGTATATTCCGAATAGTTATGAGTTTTTTTGGAATACTTCGGGAGCGGGATTTAGAGATAGAATGTTAAAAGAGTATGAGCGTTTTTGGAACACGTCTAGAATTGAAAAAGCAAAAGCAATCGGGTTGTCAAAAATGAAGTGATAACTTTAGCTTCTATTGTTCATGAAGAATCTAAAGCAGCAGACGAGCAACCTCGTATTGCCGGTGTGTATTTAAATAGGCTTAAAATAGGTATGCCACTTCAGGCAGATCCTACCTTAAAATTTGCTGCTTATCAATTACCAGAGTATCAAAATACGGTAATAAAGCGAGTTTTAAATAAGCATAAAACAATAGTGTCTCCTTATAATACGTATTTAAATGCAGGGCTGCCTCCTGGACCAATTGCCATGCCAGATATAACAGCTATAGATGCCGTTTTAAACGCCGAGAAGCATGATTTTTATTATTTTGCTGCAGACCCAGAACATCTAGGGTATCATAAATTTGCTAAAAATCTAAGTCAGCATAATGCTAATGCAAGAGCTTATCAAAACTACTTAAATCGTCAAGGAATTACCCATTAATGTCATAAAATTGAAGTTTTAAGAAAACTTTATGTAATATTTAGACTACATTAACAGTCTTGTAAAACAGGTCAAATTATCGGTTAAACTGTACGCTATGAGCTTAATAAAGGGTGTAAGTTGTTGTTAATCGATTAATTTTCAGATTAATAAAAAAGATGTATATTTGCAAGCTGAAATTTTTAGGTCATTTTAAATAGTACCCGACCTAAAGAAATTAAAATGTATGATAAAAAATATTGGAAGTTATTTAATAGTAATTCTTGCAATATGTTCTTTGGCTTTTTATTCATTTGCACCTGAAAAACAGGTTGAATTTAGGGAATACTCAACAAAAGGCTTAGCCTTAAATTACAACATGGTTAATGATAGTATTAGCCATACACATGCGGAGGCATATAACACAGATATTGCAAGTTCGTATTCACCATCTCTAGGAAAAACCTATGTAGGCTTTAAAGAAGCTTTAGGGTATAAAGAATCTAGAGGAAATTATTTTACGGTGAATTCATTTGGTTACTTAGGAAAGTACCAATTTGGAAAAGAAACTTTAAAAATTATTGGGATTCATAATCCTGTACAGTTTTTAAAGAATCCAGAATTACAGGAAAAAGCATTTTTAGCAAATGCAGAACGTAATAAATGGATTTTACGTCGTGACATTAAAAATTATGTAGGCAAAAAAATTAATGGAGTTGTTATTACCGAGTCTGGTATATTAGCAGCCGCCCATTTATCGGGACCAGGAAGCGTTAAAAAGTACTTAAGAAGTGGTGGCGCAGTCGGGTTTTCTGATGCTTACGGAACAACAATTTCGTATTATATGAAGAAATTTTCTGGATATGATACGTCGTTTATTAAACCGAACAAAAAAGCTAAAGTGAATAAAGCTTAAGTTTTAACTTTTATGGATTATAAATATTGAAGGCCTTTTATGAAGGTCTTCAGTGTTTTTAGTCCATTCCATTACTGTTTTTGTTCGTATAAATTCAGTGGGTAGCGTAATATCGCAAGCCACACAAACCAAGGTGTTTTTGTTTAATGTATTACAAATATCTTCAAGCATTTTATTGTTTCGGTACGGGGTTTCAATAAATATCTGAGATAAATTTTGTTCAAAAGACAAACGTTCTAGTCGTTTTAATTCATGTTTTCGTTCATTTTTATCAATAGGTAAGTACCCGTTAAACGAGAATCCTTGACCATTCATTCCAGAACTCATAAGGGCAAGTAAAATAGACGAAGGCCCAACTAGCGGTACAACTTGTATGTTTTGCAGATGTGCAATTTTAACAACATCAGAACCAGGGTCGGCAACGCTAGGGCAGCCGGCTTCGGAAAGTAAGCCCACATTAACACCGTTTAAACAGGGGTCTAAAAAACTTGGTAAATCGGAAGCATCGGTGAATTTATTCAAGGCAAATAGCTCTAAACTAGCTTGCGATTTATTTGAACATATTTTCTTTATAAACCGTCTCGCTGTTTTTTCATTTTCAACAATAAACACATTTGTGTTCTCTATAATTTTTTTTACTGAAAGCGGTAAAACTTCTAAAGGTTCGTTGTCGCCTAAAGTTGTAGGTATAAGGTAAAGTTTTCCAAAAGAAGTGTTCATAATTAGAATAGTATTAAAATTATTTACTGCAGTTTTTCAGCAATTATATCACAGGCTTCATCTAACATTTTGTAAACATTTTCAAAACCGTTTGTGCCACCGTAATACGGATCTGGTACATCGTAATTTTGATTTGGATATACCTCGTTCAAAATCATTTTAACTTTTTCCTTATCCTTTTCGTTTCTGGCTAAATGGAGGATGTTATTATAATTAGAGCTGTCCATGGCGTAAATAATATCGAAAGCATCAAAATCATTAATTGTGAATTGTCTACCCATTAATCTAGAGATATTAATCCCGTATTTATTTGCTACAGCAATAGAACGAGAATCTGGATTAGAACCAATATGATAGCTTGACGTTCCTGCAGAATCGATAACGTAATCCTCGTATGGTAATTTAGAACGCAAAATACCTTCTGCCAATGGAGATCGGCATATATTTCCAAGGCAAACCATAAGTATTTTAGTCATTGTAATAGTAGTTTAAACCGAGAGTTTCTTGGTAATGTCTTCAACGTACTTTTTAAACTGCTTATCTGTGGTCGATAAATTATCAACCGTTTTACAAGCATGAAGTACCGTGGCGTGATCGCGTTTTCCAATTTGCGAACCAATACTAGCTAAAGAGGCTTTGGTGTATTTTTTTGCAAAAAACATGGCCAATTGTCTGGCTTGCACAATGTGGCGCTTTCTAGTTTTAGATTGCAACGTATCGACATTCATTTGGAAATAATCTGATACCACTTTTTGTATATAATCTATAGACACTTCACGTTTCGTGTGCTTTACAAACTTCTCAACAATTTGTTTGGCAAGGTCTAAATTGATTTCTTTTTTGTTGAAAGACGATTGTGCGATAAGCGAAATAATAGCGCCTTCCAATTCTCTAACATTCGATTTTATGTGTTTTGCAACATACTCAATAATCTCTTCCGGCATTTCAACACCATCTCGGTAGAGTTTATTGTTTAATATAGAAACACGAGTTTCAAAATCTGGACTTTGCAATTCTGCAGATAAGCCCCATTTAAAACGTGATAGTAAACGTTGTTCTATATCTTGCATATCTACAGGAGCTTTGTCACTAGTTAAAATAACTTGCTTGCCATTTTGATGCAAGTGATTAAAGATGTGGAAAAAGACATCTTGTGTACCTGTTTTTCCAGATAAGAATTGAACGTCGTCTATAATTAAAACGTCTATAATTTGATAGAAATGAATAAAATCGTTTCTGTTATTCTTTTTAACAGAGTCTATATATTGTTGCGTAAATTTTTCGGCAGAAATATATAAAACCGTTTTTTCTGGATATTTGTCCTTAATTTCTACACCAATGGCATGAGCCAAATGGGTTTTTCCAAGACCAACACCACCAAAAACGAGTAGTGGGTTAAACGATGTTCCTCCTGGTTTTGCAGCAACTGCTAATCCTGCACTTCGCGCCAAACGATTTGAATCGCCTTCTAAAAAGTTTTCGAAACTGTAATTAGGGTTTAATTGCGATTCAATCTTAACATTTCTAATTCCAGGGATAATAAACGGATTTCGTAATTCTGGATTTTTATTGTTAAGCGGAATATCTACATCTTGAGGTTTAACCGATGATCTGCTTGAACTAGGAATACGTTCTGTAAAAGGTTGTTTGTTGCCATAAGTGTTTTCCATTTTAATAATGTAAACCAATTTGGCTTTTTCACCCAATTCCTTTGTTAAAGCTACTTTTAAAATTTTAACATAGTGTTCTTCTAACCACTCGTAGAAGAATTTACTTGGTACTTGTATGCTTAAAGCATTGTCCGTTAATTTAACTGCGGCAATGGGTTCAAACCAAGTTTTATAAGCTTGCGGTTGGATGTTATCTTTTATGAATTCTAGACAATTATTCCATACCGATTGCGCAGTTACACTCATTATAATTTAAAAGATTTTTTAGTTAAAGTTATAAAAGGAAATGAAAATATCCCTCGTTTTTTGGTTTGACAAATATGTGAACAAAAATCTTAAAAAAAAAATGCTTAGCTATTGAATTTTCAGATTTTTTTCCCCATGTTTATCATGCTCTCGAAGCTACAAAAAAATAATCAAACTTTTCATGAAAATCGACGAAATACAAATACGAGTGAGATATGGCGAAACCGATCAAATGGGGGTGGTTCATCACGGTAATTACGCGTTATACCTAGAAATGGCGCGGACTGAGTGGCTTAGAGCGCTTGGCGTGTCTTATAAAGAGATGGAAGAGCAGGGTGTTATGCTTCCTGTAATTTCAATGTCTTTAAACTACAAAAAATCAGCCTATTATGACGAGGTAATTAAAGTAAAAACTATATTGAAAAAAAGACCTGGTGTTAAGATTGATTTTGACTTCGAAATTACAAATCAGGAGGGTGAATTATTAGTTTTGGCAAATACCGTTTTGGCTTTTATTAATATGAAAACGAAACGCCCAATAAAATGTCCGAAATATATATTAGATCTTATACCTGAATAAACTTACAGTTGTTTAATTTCAACTTCAAAAAGGATGCTGAAACTATTAAATATAGCTTCAGCATCTTTTTTTCTTACAGAAATAGTAAGCTCGCAATGCAGTTCTAATTTCTGATTTATGACATCTATATTTTTCTCCTTAATAATACGCATTACCTTATTCATGTTTTTATAATCGAAAATAATAAGGTAATCGATGTTAATCGTTTTTTCTACAATTTTACAAGTTTCTAAAGTTAATTGGGCAGAGGTTCTATACGCACTAATTAATCCGCCCACTCCTAATTTTACTCCTCCAAAATACCGAACCACAATTATTAAAATGTTTGTAACCTCGAACGATTGTATTTGGCCGTAAATGGGCATACCTGCCGAATTGTTGGGTTCGCCATCATCATTAGCACGGTACGAAATAGTTTCCGTACCTATTTGATACGCGTAACACCAATGTCTGGCAGAATGATGTTGTTTTTTTATGGTTTCTAAAGCATCTTTAACATCATCTTCGGTTTTTACTGGAAAAGCATAACCGAAAAATTTACTATTCTTTTCTTTAAATAGCGTTTCTTCAGATGGTTTTTCTATGGTCTTATATGTGTCTTGTAACTCCAAAAATTAATTAAAAAGTTCTTTTTTAGTTTCAAAAAGGGTGGTAACATCTTCTTTGGTAGGATCGATATTCCAAGTGTGAATTCCTAATTTTTCTGCAGCAACAGTATTTTCGGTCATGTCGTCTACAAATAAAGTTTCAGATGGCACCAAATTGTTTTCTCTTATAACGAATTCAAAAATATCTGCATTTGGTTTTCTTAAGTTGATTTCGTGCGAGAGGTAAAACACATCGAAATAACTTTCAAATTCATTAAAGAAAGGTAGATATGATTTTACAAAATCTATATGAAAATTGTTGGTGTTACTTAATAATATGAGCTTATATTTTTTACTCTCGGAAAGTGCTTTTAAAAATTCTAAACGATGATGAGGAAAATCTTTTAAAATACAATTCCAGATTTTAAGTATGGTTTCTTCATCATATTCTGGATACGCATTAAGATAAAAATCTAAAAACTCATCGTTAGAAATTAATCCCATTTCGTAAAGACTATTAATATGAGTCATCTCTTCCGGGAAAGCTTCTATATTAAAGTGTTCTAAGGCTGTATTTATGGCGCCAACTTTATCGAGATTGATAAATACATCGCCAAAATCGAATATTATAGTTTTAATCATTCGTGTAATATTTAAGAGTATCGTTTAAAATTTTTGTTTCTTTTTTTAATTTACCTTTTAAAGTAGGTGCTTTTGTACCATTTGTAAAAGACGTTGTGCCGTAAAATATTCTAGCTTCATCCCAAAGATTTTCATCTATAAACGTTTGAAGGGATTTACTACCACCTTCAATAATTATTGAATTGATATTTCGCTCGTGAAGCAATTCACAAATTTGAAAGGCTAAAGGTTTTTCAAAATCCAATTCATTTTTAGTTAAGGCTATCGTCTCAGCTTCCGTATTAAAAATTGTGGCTGTTTTTGGTAGTTTTTCAACTCGATCGATAACAATCCGTATCGGATTTATGCCGGTCCAATCTCTAACAGTTAAGCTTGGGTTATCGTCTAAAACGGTTTGTGTACCAACTAAAATAGCTTGTTCTTCGGCACGCCATTTATGAACCAATTGTCTGGAATATGTATTTGTAATCCATACTGGTTTATTTTCATCTTTAGTTTTAGGTGAAATAAAACCATCGGCAGATTGTGCCCATTTCAGGATAATATACGGACGTTTTTTATTGTGAAACGTGAAAAATCGTTTGTGGTGCGCCTTGCATTCGGCTTCTAAAACGCCAACAATAACATGGCAACCTGCATCTTTTAGCTTTTTTATACCTTGGCCAGCCACCAGCGAATGGTCGTCTATGGTTCCAATAACAACATTAGGAATATTATGTTTAATAATAAGGTCGCTACAAGGCGGTGTTTTTCCAAAATGCGAACACGGTTCTAGAGTTACATATAAGGTAGATGTCTGTAAAAGCGCTTTGTTGCTAACCGACTGAATGGCATTTACTTCGGCATGCGGCCCACCGTATGGACTTGTAAAACCTTCGCCTATTATGGTGTTGTTATGTACAATAACGCAACCTACCATAGGGTTTGGCCTTGTGGTTCCTAGTCCGTTTTTGGCAATTTCTATACAGCGATTTATGTATTTTTCATGTATCTTCACGTCACAAAAATAAGATTAATAATGGGGATGAGCCTTGTCAAAATCAGAGAAATTCAAACTAAAGATAATCAGGCGGTCGCAGCGCTGATTCGTCATGTTTTAGTAGAGTTTGGAGCTCCAAAAGTAGGAACGGCATACGAAGATGTTGCGTTAAACGATTTGTTTGAAGCTTATAATGCTCCTAATATGGTTTATTTTGTAGCAGAAAAAGCAGGTAAAATTATTGGAGGTGCTGGTATTGCACCGCTTTCTGGAACCGAAGATGTTTGCGAACTTCAAAAAATGTACCTGGCGGAAGAAGGCAGAGGGCAAGGTGTTGGCGCAAAGCTAATGGGCACCTGTTTGGAGGCAGCCATAACATTGGGGTTTAAATCTTGTTATTTAGAAACACTACCTTATATGACTTCGGCTACAGCCTTGTATAAACGTTCTGGATTCGAAAATTTAGATGGCCCCATGGGAAATACAGGACATTATTCGTGTAATGTTTGGATGATAAAACACTTATGAGATTAAAAGAGATACAGCATACTTTTCATAAAGAATTAGATGCCAATTACGAGCCTAATGAAGTAGATCATTTCTTTTTTATGATTTGCGAAACTTGGTTTAATGTTACGCGTTTAGCCTTAGCTTTAAACCCTAAACGCTCCATTAATCCGGAAGAATATAAAAAAATACACGATGCTCTTGAAGCATTGAAGGCGCATAAGCCTATTCAATATATTTTAAAATCTACAACCTTTTACGGATTAGAATTTCAAGTGAGTCCGTCTGTTTTAATTCCGAGACCAGAAACGGAAGATTTAATTTCATGGATTATAGAATCGTATGATGCACTTGCCAAATTACGAATTTTAGATATTGGTACAGGGAGTGGTTGTATTGCGATTTCTCTTGCGAAACATTTTAAAAATGCAGAGGTCTTGGCCATAGATGTTAGTGAAGATGCCTTACAAGTAGCGAAGCAAAATGCCGACTTAAATGGAGTATATATCACATGTATTAAAGCTGATATTTTAAATATTGACATAGAAAATCATCCTGAATTTAACGAGGCGTTTGATGTTATTGTGTCTAATCCGCCCTATGTCCGCCAATTAGAAAAACCTCAAATGCGAGCAAATGTATTAGATTATGAACCGCATTTGGCATTGTTTGTCGATGATCAAGATCCGCTTAAATTTTATAAAGCTATAACCGAGTTGTCCAAACATAATTTAGTAAACCAAGGAGAACTGTTTTTCGAGATTAATGAATTTTTGGGTGAAGACATGATACATTTGTTAGAAGACCATGCATTTCATGAAGTGGAATTAAGACAAGACCTGTTTAAAAGAAATAGAATGATTAAAGGAAAAAAGCACATATGAAATCTATAGCCGTTTTTTGTGGATCGAGCGAAGGAAACGATCCTGAAATAAAATTTGAAGCCTATCAATTAGGGAAAACTCTCGCGCAACAAGATATTACTTTAGTATATGGAGCAGCAAAAATTGGTATTATGGGAGAAGTTGCTCGTGGTGTTTTAGACTTAAACGGTAAAGTTTTAGGTATAATTCCAGGATTTTTAGAGACAAAGGAAATTGTACATCCTAAGCTTTCAGAATTGATAGTAACTAAGAATATGCACGATCGCAAAGTTAAAATGTATGAACAGTCTGATGGTTTTATGGTAATTCCTGGAGGATTTGGAACTATGGATGAGTTTTTCGAAATAACCACCTGGGGGCAATTAGGCCTGCATACCAAACCTATAGGGATTTTAAACACGAATGGGTACTACGATGCTTTATTAGCACAATGTAAAACTATGGTAGACCGAGGGTTTTTAAGTCAAGAAAATTTAGATGCCGTTGTGGTAGATACCACGATATCTGGTCTTTTAGAAAAAATGAATAATTACACGCCATTACCAGCTCCTAAATGGTTAAATAAAGAGAGATTATAATCATGACGATTGAAGCACAAATTAAACAGTTACGCGAAGAATTAAATACATATAATTACAAATATTATGTTCTAGATGCTAGTGATATTAGCGATTTTGAATTTGATATGAAACTTAAAACACTTCAGGATTTAGAAGCTAAACATCCAGAGTTTTTCGACCCGAATTCTCCAACCCAACGTGTTGGAGGGACAATCACTAAAAACTTTAATACTGTTGTTCATGATCATCGCATGTACTCCTTGGATAATTCGTATTCTAAAGACGACTTGTTGGCTTGGGAACAACGCATAAAAAAAATGGTAGATGGACCGGTATCTTATACTTGCGAATTGAAATACGATGGAGCTTCCATCAGCTTAACTTATACCCATGGCGTTTTTGTAAAAGCAGTAACACGTGGTGATGGTGTGCAGGGCGATGATGTCACAGCAAATGTTAAAACCATTAAATCTGTACCATTAACTTTACAAGGCGATGTTCCAGAGCAGTTTGATATTCGTGGAGAAATTGTGTTGCCTTTCGATGGTTTTAATAAAATGAATGAAGAGCGTATAGAAATAGGAGAGGAGCCATACCGAAATCCAAGAAATACGGCTTCAGGAAGTTTAAAATTGCAAGATAGTAGTGAGGTTGCTAAACGACCATTAGAATGTTTGTTATATACTATTGTTGGAAAACATTTAAATATTCAATCGCAATTTGAGGGCTTGCAAAAAGCAAGAGAGTGGGGTTTTAAAGTGCCAAGTGCAGCGAAATTAGTAAACTCTATAGACGAGGTTTTAGAGTTTATTTCGTATTGGGATACCCATCGTCACGATTTACCTTACGAAACCGATGGGGTAGTTATTAAAGTCAATAGTTTTCAGCATCAGGAAGAATTGGGGTATACCGCAAAAGCGCCACGCTGGGCAATGGCTTTTAAGTTTAAAGCTGAACAGGTTTCTACCCGTTTAAATGAAATTACCTATCAGGTGGGGAGAACGGGAGCTATAACGCCTGTGGCTAATTTAGAACCTGTAGAGCTGGCAGGTACTACCGTAAAACGTGCTTCTTTACATAATGCAGATCAAATAGCTAAACTCGATGTGCGAGAAGGCGATGAGGTGTTTGTTGAAAAAGGAGGGGAGATTATTCCTAAAATTATCGCGGTAGATATCACTCAGCGTCCAGCAGATTCTCAGCCAACCGAATATATTACCCATTGTCCTGAATGCCATACCGAGTTGGTAAGACAGGAAGGAGAGGCGCAGCATTATTGTCCGAATTATAATGGGTGTAAACCACAAATTGTTGGGAGAATTCAGCATTTTATTTCGAGAAAAGCCATGGATATTGATGGTTTGGGAGGCGAAACAGTAGCTTTGTTAGTAAATGAAGGCCTAATAGAAAATTACTCTGATTTGTATGAACTAACCAAGGAAGAAGTGTTGCCTTTAGAGCGTATGGCAGATAAAAGTGCCGATAATTTAATTAATGGTATAGCTTTATCTAAAGCAGTGCCTTTTGAGCGCGTGCTGTATGCTCTAGGAATTCGATATGTGGGAGAAACCGTGGCTAAAAAGTTAGTTAAGCATTTTAAAACAATTGATGCTATTATAGAAGCGACAGAAGATGAGTTGATTGCTGTTGACGAGATTGGAATCAGGATCGCGCAAAGTGTTGTAGAATTTTTTAATTCTGAAGCCAATCAACATATTATAAATCGATTAAAAGGTTTTGGTCTACAATTAGAAATATCTGCAGAAATATTGGCTAACCAAACAGATACTTTGGCTGGACAAACATTTGTGGTTTCAGGAGTCTTTACTTCGGTATCTCGCGACGAGTTGAAAAAAATGATAGAAGATCATGGTGGAAAAGTAGGAAGTTCTATTTCTTCTAAGACGAGTTTTTTGGTTGCCGGAGATAAAATGGGACCGAGTAAACGGGCGAAAGCAGAACAGTTGAATATTTCAATTTTATCGGAGAACGACTTTTTATCGCTGTTAAAAAGCGAATAATGTAAGAAAAACTGTCTTTTTTTAAGATTGTGGACTGAAAATAAATTATTATTTATATATATTTACGACCTATATAAATATAATTTATGCGTAAGATACAGTTTCTGGTAGCCTTAATACTTTTACTAAGTGCTATATTTGCATTTATGGAATTTAAGTCATTCCATGAAATTTCTGCAATCATTAAAACTCTAGTTGCGCCCTGTATTTGTTTATTTTATTTGTTGTACACCAAAGAAAAATTGCAGCACTTTACCATGTTTTTAGTGTTGTTTTCTTCAGCAGATTTTCTGACATTTTTCAGATCTATTTTGAACCCTGATTTTGAATACTTTTTAGGGAATTCACTGTATTTATGTGCGTACGGCGTTTTAGCCTTTGGTATTATTAAGCGGTTAAATTTGAGGATAATGCGGGCTCATTTTAAATTTGCTATAACAGTCTTGTTAATTTTAAACTTGTATGTTTTGTATGTTCTGTATTCTATGCTTGATTTTGATGTAGAAATGAAATATTTAATATTGGAATTTGTCTATTATACTGTGTTATTGTCATTGCTATCTTCAGCTTTTTTAAATTTTCTGTATAAAGATAGCAATGAGTCTTTACTCCTATTTGCAGGATCTTTATGTATCGTGTTTTCTGAAGTTATCCAATATGCTTTTTTCTATGTTTCCGAAGAAACCATATTAAATGTCATGTGTTATGCGCTTTTGGTTTTTGGTTTTTTATTTTTCTACATTTATGCTATTCAAGGTAAATCGAAAGATATGCAACGTATAAGCATGTCTTCTAGGTTGTAATTTTTGGCTTATAAAAACTTTATGTGTTAAGTAGTTTTCTAGGTATAATTCATAAAGTTATTCCTTCACAAAAATTCAACTTTAAGTCAGAATACAAGTTGGTTAATAAAATTCTTTGTAGTTAAAACATCTTCTACTTCACAAGAAAAAGAAACGACATTCAAAATTTTAAACGTATCCTCTTCTAAAAAAAATAGTTTAAGGAGGTTGTTTTAGTAGGCTTGCTTTATAATGTTTGCGTTAGAGTAGACTTAGGTGTAATTGGATGCTACTTTTTTATAGTCTTAAGTGCTGAAAATCAGTAAATAGTTATTTATATTTGCCAAAATCTCAATTTGGGTTAATGAAAAAAACACACTTTTTATTGTGTCTTCTACTGCTAATAAGCCTAGTGTTTGTATCTCTGCAATTGCAAGAGCTACATGATTATTCCGAGTTTGTTAAAGCCTTAATAGTACCTTGTGTTTGCTTGTTTTATTTAGGTTCAAAACAAAAGCACTCTAAATATTTTACAGTTTTTTTAGTGTTGTTTTCTGTTTCAGAGGGCTTAACTTTTATAGGTGGTTTTTTGCCAATTAACTATGAGTACTTCTTGGGGAATGTGTTGTATATTTTAGCTTATAGTATGCTTACGGTGGGGGTGATAAAGGAATTTCATATTAGCCATTTACTACAACATTATAAATATACCATTATGATATTGGGTCTTTTAAACCTATATATTTTGTATGTTATGTATTCTGCTTCGGGTTTAAAATTTACAACGGAATCTATTGTGGTAGAATTTATTTATAATGTTGTGATCCTCTTATTGCTTACTACTACATTTCTTAATTACTTAGTTCAAGATAATAGAAATACCTTGTTGTTATTTATGGGGTCTTTAAGTGTGGTATTCTCAGAGGTTATTCAATATGCTTTTTATTATATTGCCCCAGTAGCAGTTTTAAATTTAGTTTCCTTCACGCTTACAATTACTGGTTTTTTGTTTTATTATGTCTTCGCCGTGCAAAAGGACTCGAGTAAAAAAGAATGGGTAAAAGTAGAATCCTAATTTTCTTATTGTTGTAATTAGGTGAATGTCTTATTCGATCCTGAAAGACTTATTCGTTATTATTAAATGCTCCTAAATAGGGATAGAAAATGGCGTGTTTTAAGTGTCTATTTGGCTTTATTCTTTTCAAAAAATCTAACTTAAAAAATTTATAAGCTTTTAGATTAGTAGGTGTGTCGTTCATCGAAAATTTATGTTTTATCGATAAAGTGCATTTTAATTACGATGTAGAATTGTATGTTTGCTAAACCTACTTATGTTTTTTTTGCTTTGAAGAATTTAAATAAAATGGATTACGATAAGATCTTTTTATCGGTCTTAGTTTTACTTGTATTTGTAAATGTTATTGCTGAAGTTAGTCAGAATTCTATGCTTACTCAGATAACAAATGCATTATTTGTACCCTTATTCGTCGTTGTTTATCTGTTGAATGCGGCACACCTAAGTGTCTTTTTAATTTCGTTTTTAAGCTTTTCTTTTTTAGGAGATGTCACATCGGTATACTATCAAAACAGTCATGTTTTAAAAAGTTCAAACTTGTTTTATTTTTTAAGCTATTTAAGTTTATTAGGTATTGTAGCTCCTAAATTTAAAGGCATACAATTTGGCAAACTAATTGGTGGGTATTTGCTAATAGTATTCCTTATTAATGCCTATTTAATGTTTCAGTTATATATGGTTTTAGAAGATGTAATTTTTGAACCTGATGAACTCACCTTTTTTGCCTTAAGGAATATAACTTTAATTGTTTTAGGATTTGTGTCTTTTGCTGTGTATTTAAATTCAGATTCTAGTGCCTCTATACTCTGTTTGGTAATGTCTATTTGTCTTATCTTTTCAGAAGTTCTATTCTATATTAGAAACTATTATATTTCCGATTGGACTTTGGTGTTATTAGACCGTAGTTTATACGGCTTAAGTTTAGCATGTTTATATTACTATATGAAAGAACTGACGTCTATCTCGTCTACAAAGATGAAAAAGGGACCCGTACAATCAGAACACCGTATTACACAATTATAGAGGTGCCATCCGCGGCTTTATTTTTATTAGAGTCGAAGTAAAAGTCTATTTTTCCAAGGTTAATACCATAACAACCAACTTGATTTACCAGCATGTTTTGTCCTTCAATATTTTTAACTATTGTAGGTTTTGGTAAAAATGTATGTGTGTGGCCACCAATAATTAAATCGATGTTTTTTGTTGCCGCCGCAAGTTTTAAATCGCTTATTTTTCCTTCAAAGCCGTATTTATATCCCAAATGCGATAGGCAAATAATTAAATCGCAATGCTCTTGATCTTTTAAAATCCGTGTCATTTCTTGTGCTGTTTCAACCGGATCTAGATATTTTGTTTCCTTATACATGGCCGGATCTACCAAGCCTTGTAATTCTATACCTAAACCAAAAACTCCAATCTTAATGCCGTCTTTTACAAAAATTTTATACGGTTTGGTGTGGGTGTCCATAGCCGTGTTAGAGAAATCGTAGTTAGAAATAAGAAATGGAAATTCGGCATGAGGCAACTGTGCATATAATCCGTCTACACCATTGTCGAAATCGTGATTCCCAATAGTAGCTGCATCATACTTTAGTTTACTCATTAATTTAAATTCCAGTTCACCTCCATAAAAGTTGAAATAAGGTGTGCCTTGAAAAATATCACCTGCATCTAAAAGAAGCGTATTTGGGTTTTCGGCACGAATACCATCAATTAAACTAGCGCGTTTGGCTACTCCACCTTTATTAGCCATAGTGCCTTCGTTAGGGCCGAATGGATCGATATGGCTATGTACATCGTTAGTATGTAAAATGGTGATTTTTTTTGTTTTAGGAGCCGTTGTAAACGACGTTAGGCTTAGTCCACCTAAAGCAACCAAAGACGTCGCCACTGTAGATTGTTGTAAAAAGTCTCTACGTTTCATAACACTTGTAATTTAATTTATTTGAATAAACCTGTCGTCTCTAACCGGGTTAATAGTATCTACTTTAGTAAAGTAATCTATAAGCGCATTTCTTACTTTATAATCTAAGACATAAACACTGTCGTTTGGTTTAAAAAACGTCATGTGGTCGCCTCCATTATAGAGGTAATCGTTTGTTACCACGTAATAGGTTTTTGTTTCATCTACAGGTTTTCCGTTAACTGTAGCCTCAACAATATCGTATTTAGAATCTAGAGCTAATTTAATTCGCGATACGGGATGTGCCAATCTTTTTTCGCTTAAATATTTAAAGGCTTCGTTTACGTTTTTACCTTTTATGGCAACAACAACAATACTATTTTCAAAAGGCATAAGCTCAAAAGCAGTGTTTAATGTAATATTACCTTTAGATATAGGAGCGCGAATACTACCGTGATTTAGAAGTACAAAATCGATGTCTTTCCCTGTTCTGCTATGAAATACAGGATTAGATTGTTCGTAAATAATATCGGCCATCAAGTTACCAATTGCAGTATTGAATTGGCCATTATCTTTGGCATAGTAATCTGGAGAATATGCTAAAACGCTATCTAATTCTTTAACTACGTGGTCGTGATAAGGTTTTATAAAGGCATTAATGGCTTCATCTGATTTTAAATTCTCTGAAATAGGAATTTGTTCGCCTTCAATTTTTGCCAGATTTAAAGTATGTGTTTTACAACTTGCTAAAAAAACGAGTAATACACCAACAATTAATTGTTTAAAAATCATAATTAAACTTATAAAATATAATGAAGTATGCTTATAGTTTTTGCTACATTTGCACCAAAGTTTAAAGATAAATGATTTTAAAGGGTTTTAGGGAAAAATCTAATAAAAAGTATTTTAATAAATTGTTAGCAAATCACAGTGTTTCTAACGCTTCAAAACCTATTGAGAGTTTGGGAGTTATATTGAATATAGATGAGTTTCCCGATGTTGAATCTTTAGAATCCTTGTCGAAACTTTTAAATGTTAAACCTAATAAATTTCAATTAATACAGTTTTCAACGGCGAATAAGGTGCAAGATGTAACAGAAGTTTCATGGTATTCGGCAAAAGATATTGGTTGGAAAGGCACAATAAAAGATGGTGAATTACAGGCCTTCTTAAATACAAATTTTGATGCACTTGTAAGTTATTATACAGATGATAATTTAGATTTAAAAGTGCTTACAGCCGCATCGAAAGCCGATTTTAAAATAGGAATTTTACAAGAAGAACAACGGTTAAACGATTTAATAATTAATGTAAATCCGGAAGCCATAGAGGTATTTAAAAGTGAGCTTTTAAAATACTTAAGTATATTAAATAGAATTTAAAAAGATGAATAGTAAATTAATGGGTACTGGAGTTGCTCTAGTTACACCTTTTAAGGCAGATCTAAGTGTAGATCACGATGCATTAACACAAATTGTTAATTTTAATATTGAAAACGGTACCAATTATTTAGTTATAAGTGGCACAACTGGAGAAAGTGTAACGGTTACTAAAGACGAAAAGAAAGCTATCATAAAAACGGTTTCTGAAGCCAATAACGGGCGTGTGCCATTAGTTTTAGGAATTGGTGGAAATAATACTGCAGCTGTAATTGAAGAAATTAAAGCTACAGATTTAAGTGCTTTTGAAGCCATTCTTTCGGTTTCTCCTTATTATAGTAAACCAACTCAAGAAGGGGTTTATCAGCATTTTAAAGCCATTTCAGAGGCTTGCCCAATTTCAATTATATTATATAATGTACCAGGAAGAACGGCTTCTAATATGTTGCCAGAAACAACATTAAGACTTGCAAACGATTGTAAAAATATTGTAGGTGTTAAAGAAGCTGGTAATAATATTGGGCAGTATTTAAAGCTATTAAAAGATAAACCAGAAGATTTTTTAATTATTTCTGGCGACGACGATTTAGCTTTAGGAGTTATTTTAGCTGGTGGTGCTGGTGTTATTTCGGTAATTGGCCAAGCCTTTCCGGCAGAGTTTTCTAAAATGATTCAATTAGGATTAGAAGGAAAAGCTAAAGAAGCGTACGCGATTCATTATAAATTAATGGATGTTATTGGTTATATTTTTGAAGAAAATAATCCGTCGGGAATTAAAGCTGTTTTTGAAGCTTTAAACTTGTGCCGAGCCAGTGTAAGATTGCCATTGGTAGAAGCAACTTCTGGGTTGAAAGATAAAATTAAAGCGTTTGTAGATACGTTTTAATTTAATATAAATGGGCGCGTGTTTACCTAGTAAGCATGCGCATGATTTTTAGGAATAGTTTCAAAAGTTAAAAATTACTTAAAGCTAATTGTAACCTAATTACATCCTTTATTTTAGCTGAAAAATATTATTTTTAAAATCAATTAGAATAGCTTAATTTTGCATTCTGTTTAAAAACTATGAGGAAATTTTTATACGTATTATTAGCATGCTTTGTTTTAAGTTCATGTAGTGAATATCAAAAGACACTTAAAGCACAAGATGTTGGAGCGAAGTTTAAATTAGGAGAAGAACTTTATAATCAAGGTAGTTTTTCTAAAGCAAACAGGTTGTTTTCTCAAATTGTACCAAGTTACCGTGGTAAGCCACAAGCCGAGAAGTTAATGTATATGTACGCTAAGTCGTACTACGAAATGAAAGAATATAAAATTTCTGGCTATCAGTTTGAGCGTTTTGTAGATTCGTATCCTAAAAGTGAAAAGCTAGAAGAGGCTGCTTTTCTAGGCGCTAAGAGTTATTATTTTGAATCTCCAGTGTATTCTAAAGATCAAGAGGATACCAGAACAGCAATAGAGAAGTTACAATTGTTTATTAATAGGTTTCCAAAATCAGAGTATTTAAGCGAAGCGAGTGGTTATATACAAGAATTAGATGCAAAATTGGAGCGTAAAGCATACGAAATTGCAAAACAATATAATACGATTTCAGATTATCAAGCGGCCATAAAATCGTTCGATAATTTTTTATTCGAATTCCCTGGTTCTTCATTACGTGAGGATGCCATGTATTACAAATTAGATGCATCGTATAAATTAGCAATGAATAGCGTTGAGCGTAAAAAACAACAACGATTAGAAGCCGCAGACGAAAACTATCAAGTATTAAAAAATAGTTTTGCTGAGACTCAATATTCAGAACAAATAGATAAGTTGCACGCAGAAATAGTAGAAGAATTAAAAAAATACAGCACTAAAAGTTAATATAATGGATTTAAAAAAAATCAATGCTCCTGTAAATACGATAACGTATAACAGAAACAAGATAGACGAGCCGACAGGAAATATTTATGAAGCAATTTCTATTATTTCTAGACGTGCAGATCAGATTAACACTGAAATCAAAAAGGAACTAATTGAAAAATTAGAAGAATTTGCGACATATAACGATAGTTTAGAAGAAATTTTCGAAAACAAAGAACAAATAGAAGTATCTAAGTTTTACGAAAAATTACCTAAGCCACATGCTTTAGCTGTTCAAGAATGGTTAGACCATAAAGTATATTATAGAAACACTGACGAAGACGTTCAGTAACATATAGGCTATGTCAATATTAAGCGGCAAAAACATACTGTTAGGCATTAGTGCTGGTATAGCGGCTTATAAGACGGCTTCATTAGTAAGGTTATTAGTAAAAGCAGGTGCAGACGTAAAAGTGGTCATGTCACCTGCTTCTTTAGATTTTGTAACTCCTTTAACCTTATCTACACTATCAAAACATCCTGTTGTATCTTCTTTTTATAATGAAGACGACGAGAGTGCCGTGTGGAACAGTCATGTCGAATTAGGACTGTGGGCAGATCTCTTTATTATAGCTCCGGCAACAGCCAATACCATGTCTAAAATGGCTAGCGGAACTTGCGATAATTTATTATTAGCTACCTATCTATCTGCTAAATGTCCGGTGTATTTTGCTCCCGCGATGGATTTAGATATGTATAAGCATCCGTCTACAGCACACTCTTTTAAAACATTACAAAGCTTCGGAAACATAATGATTCCTGCAACTTCTGGCGAGCTAGCTAGTGGTTTAGTAGGGGAGGGGCGTATGGCAGAACCCGAAGACATCGTATCTTTTGTAGAAAACCATATATTAGGGCAATTGCCTCTTTATGGTAAAAAGGTTATGTTAACCGCAGGTCCTACCTACGAAGCTATAGATCCAGTTCGATTTATAGGAAATCATTCTAGTGGGAAAATGGGGTTCGAGTTGGCTGAAGTGGCCGCTAATCTTGGTGCTGAGGTGATTTTAATTTCAGGGCCAACAAATCAAACCCTACAACACAGCCGAGTAAAAATTGTACCTGTTGTTAGTGCGCAGGATATGTACGAACAAGCTCATTTATATTTTAAAACAGCAGATATTGCTATTTTAGCCGCTGCTGTTGCAGATTATAAACCAAAAGAAGTTGCACTTCAGAAAATAAAAAAGGACGATAGTACGTTAACTTTAGAGTTAGAAAAAACGAAAGATATATTAGCATCGTTAGGCGAAATTAAATCGAATCAATTTTTAGTTGGATTTGCTTTAGAAACGCATAATGAGTTGGAGCATGCCAAGGCAAAACTAAAACGGAAGCATTTAAACCTAATCGTTTTAAATTCTTTAAACGATAAAGGTGCCGGTTTTAAGTCAGACACCAATAAAGTAACCCTTATTGATGCCCAAGAACATATAACAGAGTTTACTCTAAAATCGAAAGCAGACGTTGCTCAAGATATATTCAACGAAATATTAAACCAAATACATGCGTAATTATTTATTTGTTCTTTTGTTATGTTTTTCCATGGGTATTTCTGCTCAAGAATTAACCTGTAAAGTTGTCGTAAATGCAGAGCAAACAGGTAATGAAAATGTTCAGGTATTTAAAACCTTAGAAAAACAACTTACCGAATTTGTAAATAATACACAATGGACCTCTAGAGGGTTTAAACTACAAGAACGTATTAACTGCAGTATGGTGATTACCGTTGTAGAATATGCGAGCGATGTGTTTAAAGCAACCTTACAAGTGCAATCTTCCAGACCAGTATACGGGTCGTCTTACAGTACCCCTGTTTACAATTATAACGATAAAGATTTTTCGTTTAGATATGTTGAATTTCAAAATTTAAATTTTAGTCCAACACAATATCAGTCAAATTTAGTGTCTGTATTAGCGTTTCATATTTATATGATTTTAGGTATGGATGCCGATACGTTTAAACTTCGTGGAGGTGAAGAGTTTTTAAATCAAGCTCAAACCATAGTAAACTATTCGCAACAAGAAAATTACAACGGTTGGAAATTGGAAGATGGTTTACAGTCTAGATATATGCTTATTGATAATATGCTGTCGCCTACTTTTAAAGAGTTTCGAGACGTTATGTATGCCTATCATAGAAAAGGTTTAGATGAAATGAGTAACGATGTAAAAACTGGAAAAGAAAATATAGCATCTGCCGTAGATTTATTCGTCCCGATGAATAACCGTAGA
The DNA here is from genome assembly GCF_001685485.1 of Formosa haliotis. Classification (NCBI taxonomy): domain Bacteria; kingdom Pseudomonadati; phylum Bacteroidota; class Flavobacteriia; order Flavobacteriales; family Flavobacteriaceae; genus Formosa; species Formosa haliotis. The sequence goes on from NZ_BDEL01000001.1 coordinate 4,092,306, forward strand.
CCTAATTCTTTTTTAGTTCGTGTGTTTTTCGATGCTAAAAGTGACGAAATCGAAGATATATTCTCAGATGGCCCAAGTGTTAATGTTTCCGAACTTACCGATGTACTTAACAAAGTGGCACCAAGCTATTCCAGTAAATGGAGAAATATTAAATTTTAATTTGATAACAACTGAAAACTAAATTATATTTGGTTTTACAATTCTAAAGCACCCTAATTACATTGCTTACATCCCTATCTATAAAAAACTATGCCTTAATAGACGATCTGCAAACAGATTTTAATAAAGGCTTTACAATAATAACTGGTGAAACCGGTGCAGGTAAATCTATATTACTAGGCGCTTTATCGCTTATTTTAGGAAAGCGCGCCGACCTGTCTTCTTTAAAAGACGATAGCCAAAAATGCATTATAGAAGCGGTTTTCGATGTAACCAATTATAACCTTCAAGCCGTTTACCAACAAGAGGATTTAGATTACGAAGCCCAAACTATTATTAGACGCGAAATATTACCATCTGGGAAATCGCGAGCCTTTGTTAACGACTCTCCGGTAACCCTAAGTAGTTTGCAAACTCTATGCGATCGCTTAATCGATATTCACTCGCAACACCAAACTACGCAACTTACAGACGATGGTTTTCAGTTTCAAGTTATAGATGCTTTAGCAGAGGTTGAAGAACCTTTGGTAGCCTATAAAGTGCAGTTAAAATCGTATAAATCGCTTCAGAAGGAATTAAAAAAGTTAGAGGATTTTCAAGCAGAAGCCAATAAAGAACACGAATACAATACCTTTTTATTACAGGAATTAATCGATGCTAAGTTGGTAGATGGTGAATTGGAAAGTTTAGAGGAGGAATACGAAACCTTAGATAATATTGAGGCGATAAAGGAGAAAATAGGTGCTTCGCATCAATTATTAAGCGACGAGCAAATAGGTGGTTTAGCTATACTAACAGAAGTTAAAGCAAACTTTAGTAAGATTGCATCGTTCTCTCAAAAATATAAAGAATTATACGACAGAATAGACAGTAGTTTTATTGAGTTGTACGATATTTTTACAGAAATAGAAGCGTCAGAAGATGCTCTAGAAGCCGACCCGAACCGGTTAGAAGTTGTAAACAACAGGTTGCAATTGCTTCATAATTTGAAGAAAAAACACTTGGTTTTAGATATTTCAGAATTAATTAAAATTCAGAATGCTCTAGATGAAAAAGTTGGTATTACAGAAAATTTAGATAAAAATATTCAGAAATTAAAAACGAGTATCGCCAAACAGGAAACCGAATTAAATGCTTTAGCTAAAATTATTCATTCCAACCGATCGGCTGTTATTCCTACATTAAAATCGCAACTTGAAACTTTATTGTCGGAGTTAGGAATGCCTAATGCTCAATTTAGTATCAATTTAAAAGCAGCAAGTACTTTTCATTCTAATGGGAAAGACGATTTAGAATTTTTGTTTACAGCAAATAAAGGTGGAAGTTTTAAAGCTTTAAACAAGGCCGCTTCTGGAGGAGAATTATCTCGAATTATGTTGGCAATAAAGTCGGTGTTGTCAAAATATATGCAATTACCTACCATTATGTTCGATGAAATAGATACTGGTGTTTCTGGTGAAATATCGAACAAAATGGGCGCTATAATGAAGCAAATGAGTAAGAGTATGCAGGTTTTTGCCATTACACATTTACCACAAGTTGCTGCAAAAGGCGATACGCATTTAAAAGTGTATAAGGAAGATATTAATCACATTACAACAACCAACTTAATTGCCATAACTGGAGAAGACCGTATTGTAGAGATTGCGCAAATGTTGGGCGGAAAAGAGGTGTCGGCATCTGCTATTGCACATGCTAAGGAACTTTTAAACTAACTCACTTTTAAAATGAAAAAATTACTTTTAGTATTGTTTTTTGGTTGTGCGTTATTAGGGTTTTTAGCTTGTGATTCTGATGCTGATATTTGTAGTGGTGTTTTTGTTGATGGCGAATGTGTTCCAGATTATGTGTTCCCACCAAATAATGCCATACATGAAGATGTAAAATAGAAAAAGTGAAGTAAAATAATAGGGTGTACCCATTCTAGTATTAGAATATTAAAAGGCTTACTATTTTTACTAAAAATGAATTATTAATAGAATAAAAAGTTTTCATAACTTTGACGATTCTGTTAATTTGCACTAACGATAGATAAAAAAGAATTAAAAATATGTCATACAATTTATTAAAAGGAAAGAAAGGGATCATTTTTGGAGCATTAGATTCAAATTCAATTGCTTGGAAAACAGCAGAACGTGTTCACGAAGAAGGCGGTACGTTTGTGTTAACTAACGCTCCTGTAGCCATGAGAATGGGACAAATAAATGAATTGGCCGAAAAAACAGGGTCTCAAATTATTCCTGCCGATGCTACTTCTCTTGACGATTTACAAAAGCTAGTAGAGCAATCTATGGAGATTTTAGGAGGTAAAATTGATTTTGTACTACATTCTATCGGGATGTCAATTAACGTAAGAAAAGGAAATCACTATACCAATCAAAATTACGATTTTACCAAAAAAGGGACCGATGTTTCTGCGATGTCTTTTCATAAAGTAATGCAAACCTTATACAAGGCCGATGCCATGAACGAGTGGGGTAGTATTGTTGCATTATCTTATATGGCTGCACAACGTGTGTTTCCTGATTATAACGATATGGCAGATAATAAAGCGTATTTAGAAAGTGTTGCTCGTAGCTTTGGATATTTCTTCGGAAAAGATAAAAAAGTAAGAGTAAATACCATTTCGCAATCGCCAACTCCAACTACTGCAGGTAGCGGAGTTAAAGGTTTTGACGGATTTATAGCTTACGCAGATAAAATGTCGCCTCTAGGTAACGCAACAGCTTTAGATTGTGCAAACTATACCGTTGCCATGTTTAGCGATTTAACAAAGCGTGTAACGTTACAAAATCTTTACAACGACGGAGGATTTAGTAATATGGGAGTAAGTATGGAAGTTATGGATGCTTTTGTAGAAAAAAACTCGAAATAAGAGATAAAAATTATACTTTATAATTAATTTAAAAGCTGCCTAAAAAGGTGGCTTTTTTTATGCAATTAAGTACATTTGTTTTATGCAATTACAGTATTCATTTATTATTCCAGTCTATAACCGTCCCGATGAAATTGAGGAACTACTTATTAGTTTCGTCAATTTAAAATCGACTTTAGATTTTGAAATTGTAATTGTAGAAGATGGCTCTACACAAACCTCTAAACGTGTTGTAGATAGATTTAAGAACCAGCTGAATATTGCATATTTCTATAAGAAAAATTCAGGGCCTGGCGATTCTAGAAACTTTGGGATGCAACATGCCAAAGGAAATTATTTTATAATACTAGACTCAGATTGTGTGTTACCTTCTCAATATTTAAATGAAGTTGATGCCAGTTTAAATCATGAATTTGTAGATTGTTTTGGTGGTCCAGATGCGGCCGATACCTCGTTTACGAAACTTCAAAAAGCTATTAATTTTTCAATGACTTCTTTTATTACAACAGGAGGCATTCGAGGAGGGAAGAAGCAGGTAGGTAAATTTCAACCTAGAAGTTTTAACATGGGGTTGTCTCAGGCGGCTTTTATGGCATCTAAAGGATTCGGAACTATTCATCCTGGCGAAGATCCAGATTTATCTATTCGGTTATGGGACTTAGGGTTTCAAACAAAATTAATTCCAGAAGCTTTTGTATATCATAAGCGTCGTATTTCGTGGTCTAAATTTTATAAACAAGTCCATAAGTTTGGATTGGTGAGGCCTATTTTGAATGCTTGGCATCCGCAGACCGCAAAACTCACATATTGGTTTCCAACGGTATTTTGCTTAGGTTTAATAGTTGCTCTCGCAGCATTTATTTTTCAAATTAAATGGTTATTAATTGCCTATGCTTTATATTTTGTGGTAGCCTTTGTATTAGCATTCTTGCAATCAAAAAATGTAATAGTAGCCGTGTTGGCCATTCTGGCAATATTAATTCAGTTTATGGGTTATGGCTATGGTTTTATTACATCGTTTATAAAGATTCATATATTAAAAAAGGACGCAGAACGTACATTCCCAGAATTATTCTTTAAATTATAAAAATGAAAGACATAAAAACTAGATTTTTAAAATTTGTAAGAAGTAAGAAAATAAACATTTTTGCTTTATTTCTTGCCTTGTCTTTCGCTATTTTAGTGTTGAATAAATTATCTAGAACATTTGTTAACACCATAACATTTTCTGTAGAAACGGTTAATTTACCAGAAACCTTTGTGGTTTTAAACGATAGTAGTCAGCAGTTAAATATTACATTTAAAACGTATGGATTTAAGTTTCTTAGATATTATTTAACCAAACCCACTTTGCGTTTAGATTATGAGGATAAGGTTAAATTAACCGATTCTACATTTGCTTGGAGCCAGCACCGGTCGTATTCTAAAATTAATTCGCAGTTCGATAAGGATGTGGAAATTCTTAGTATTTTACCAGATACCTTGTTCTTTAACTACGATGTAAATGCGAGTAAAGACATCCCTGTGGTTTTACAAAAAAATATACAGTTTAGCCCCGGTTTCGATGTGTTAGATGGTTTTTCAATCTCACCAGATTCGGTGCATATTATCGGGCCAGCAAAAGTTGTAAATGCATTAAAAGAAATAAAAACGGTACCTCTAGAATTAAAGGATGTGCGATCAGATATCAATCAAACTTTAAATTTAGAATTACCTGAAGGAAAAGATCAATTAAAATTATCGCATACCAAAGTGCGATTAAAAGGGAGTGTAGAGAAATTTACAGAAGGGACTTTTAATATTCCCGTTACGGTTAAAAATATTCCTAAAGACATGTCGTTAAAATATTACCCTAAGTCGGTTTCGGTGTCTTATTATACCACATTACAAGGATTTAATGAAGTTAGTGCCAAAGATTTTAAGGTGGAGTGTGATTTCAATAAACATATTGAAAATAATTCGTATTTAATTCCGGAGCTCGTGGCACAACCAGAAACTGTAAAAAGCGCAAAAATTATTCAACAAAAAATAGAATTTATAATCTCGGAATGATAGTAGTTGGTTTAACAGGAGGCATAGGTAGTGGTAAGTCTACCGTAGCAAAGCAGTTTCATAAAAAGTTTGGAATTCCAACTTACATCTCAGATGATGAGGCTAAACGTTTAATGGTTAATTCAGAAACCATAAAATCTGATATTATAGCTTTGTTTGGAGCCGAAGCCTATTTAGGTTCTGCACTTAACAAGCCCTTAATTTCTCATGCTATTTTTAATAATAAGGCCTTGTTAGAACAAATGAATGCTATTGTTCATCCTCGCGTTGCAGATCATTTTAAGTCTTGGTTAAGTGAACAAAATGCACCCTATATTTTAAAAGAATCGGCTATTTTATTTGAAAGTAAAGGCGATAAAATATGCGATAAAATTATTACCGTAACTTTAGATAAAGCAACAAAAATAGAGCGCCTCTTAAAGCGCGATGACACCACTGTAGAGAAGATTGAAGCTATCATGAAACAGCAGTGGACAGATGCCATGCGCATAGAAAAATCGGATTATCTTATTGTAAATGATACTATAGCACATATGGAAGATCAGGTTGCCGAAATTCATAATTCTATACTTAATAAATTCGTATAAATCTGCAATTTTAACAATTTTGTTAACGTAAGGTTAAATGTTAAAAATGCTAAATGTTAAAATGTTAATTTTGAACGATGAGCAAAAAGTTATTCATTTTGTTAGTGCTGTTAATGAGTTTATCCTTGGTAGGAATAATATTTGTACAAGCACGATATATAAGTGATGCCGTTAAAAATGAGGAGAGACAGTTTACCTTCAATGTAAAAAAAGCATTGAGTTTTGTTTCAAAAGACATTGAACAACGCGAGTTAAATACTTATTTTAAAAAGTTTCAACGTTTAGTTGATCAGAAAAAAGAAGCCGATACTATAGCTATTACACAGCTCCTTTTTAATCAGCAAAACGAAAGTACAGACGAAACTTTAATTTATAGAAGTGGTATCTTAGAAAAGAATTATAAGTTATCATCATCGATCTTTGACATAGGTTTAGATAGTATTAATATAAAACGAATTATTAGAGATTCTGAAACAAAAATATATAGTAATAAAAGTGTTTTAGAAAATAAGGTCAATGTTAGTCCTGTGTTTAGCATATCTAAAATTGGTAGATTTAATGAGGCAGAAAAACAAAGTTTTGAAGAAGCTTTTAAAGTGCTTTCAAGTAGAACACCAATTTATAAACGTGTTAAAAGTGAAGAAATAAAAAGATTATTATCTAAAAAACTTCACGAAGATAACATCGATATCGATTATGAATTTGCTATTTATAGTAACGACTTGGCAACAAAAGTACAAAGTGAAGGTTTTGAGTTGAAAGATGATAAAACTTTTAGTGTACCCATTTTTCAGAATGAAAATAGCCAGAATAATTTTAGATTATTAGTAAACTTTCCAGAGCGAAATAAGTTTATCATGTCGTCTATATTAGGGTTAACCTTATTGTCTTTCATTTTTACAACTATTATTGTTATTGCCTATACAAGTGCTTTATACCAACTTGTAAAACAGCGTAAAATTTCGGAAATTAAGAATGATTTTATCAATAATATGACGCACGAGTTTAAAACTCCAATAGCCACTATTAATTTAGCTTTAGATGCCATTAGGAATCCGAAGATTATTGATGATAAAGATAAGGTAATGCGTTATCTTAATATGATTAAAGAAGAAAACAAGCGTATGCATGCACACGTGGAAAACGTATTAAGAATATCTAAATTAGAAAAAAACGAACTAAATATTAGTAAGGATCGCGTGAAGCTTCACGACCTAATAGAAGATGCTGTAACGCACGTAGAGCTGTTAGTAGAAGACAGACAAGGCTATATTCATTTACATTTAGATGCCGAGCATACCGATGTACTAGCAAGCGAAACACATTTTACTAATGTTATAGTTAATATGTTTGATAATGCAATAAAATACTCGCCAGACGCACCAAAAATTGATGTGTATACAGAAAATGTAGGGAACAGTATTTTATTAAAAATAAAAGACCAAGGAAGCGGAATGAGTAAAGCCGCGCAAAAACGAGTTTTTGAAAAATTTTATAGAGAACACACAGGAAACATACATAATGTTAAAGGTCACGGTCTAGGCTTGGCTTATGTAAAACGAATAGTAGATGATCATCAAGGTCATATTTCGGTTGAAAGTGAAAAAGGAAAAGGAAGTACATTTATTGTTAAACTTCCATTAATATCATAAAGGTTATGAGCGAACAACATAAGAAAATTTTATTAGTAGAAGACGATCCAAATTTTGGAACAGTTCTTAAAGATTATTTAACCATGAACGATTATGTCGTTACACATGCTAAAAACGGTATGGAAGGGTTTGAAAAATTTAAAAAGGACGATTACGATTTGTGTATTCTTGATGTTATGATGCCTTATAAAGATGGCTTTACATTGGCTAAGGAGATTAGAGAAAAGAATACCGAAGTGCCTATTATCTTTTTAACGGCAAAAGCCATGAAAGAAGATGTGTTAAAAGGGTATAAAGTAGGTGCAGACGACTATTTAAATAAGCCTTTTGATAGCGAAGTGTTATTGATGAAGATTCATGCAATTATTCAGCGTAAAGCTTCCGAAACGGTTACAGATAGTAAGCAATTCGAATTTAAAATTGGAAACTTCGATTTAAACTCTAAATTGAGATTCTTAAAATTAAACGATGAAGAGCCAATAAAATTATCGCCTAAAGAAAACGAATTATTGCGTTTATTAGCATTACATGAAAATGATTTAATGCCAAGAGAATTAGCGTTGACTAAAATTTGGAGAGATGATAACTATTTTACGTCTAGAAGTATGGATGTATATATCGCCAAATTACGTAAATATTTAAAAGGAGATGAGAATGTTGAAATATTAAACATTCACGGTGAAGGTTTCCGTTTGGTTGTAAATAACCAAAACGGTTAAAACACAAACTGGTTTAAAATATAAAGAGGCTGTCCTAAAAGTAGAGTTCTCGTCAACCTGAACAAGATTCAGGTGCTCACATCATTGATGATTCATGTGATGAGATTCTGAAATAAATTCAGAATGACGGATTTAAATACTTTTTGGACAGCCTCTTTTTTGTTCTACAAAATTGAAATTAATCTGCTTAGAGGACTAACTTATTAGCCGTTATAATTTTTGTGGTTAAAGTTGTTTTTTATAAATCAATCCTGGGCCATCGCAGTTTTTCCAAGTGCTAGATAGAGTATTACTAGCTTCGATATAAAAGTCTTCTTTTAAATCTGAATAACAGGAACCAATAATATCATTTTCAGTATTAAATTTCAATTCTAAAAGCGATTCATGAGATGTTTGTTTGAGTAGGAATGTTCCTGAAGCTTCTGTTGTAATCCCATTTCGTTCTCTAGATTTTGTAAATGTTAAATCTGGATTAAAGAGGTAAGTTTCTTGCCATTCCATCTCATCACCTGAAGTTGTAGAATTTGGAAGATTTCCGGTCATTTCCGTCAGTTTCCATGTGCCAATAACTTCTGTTGTATTGGTATTCGAATCGTCATCATTACTGCAAGCCAATAGTAATCCTAAAAGAAGGCATATAAGGGTTGCTTTTTTCATAATAATTGTTTTTCGAGTGCAAGGATTATGGTTTCAATTGGTGTTTTGTAGTCGAACCAAATGGTGTTTTCATGTCTTCTAAACCATGTAAGTTGGCGTTTAGCAAAGCGTCTCGAATTTTTCTTAATTTCTGAAATTGCAAAATCTAAAGTCCACTCTCCATTTAAATAGTTGAAAATCTCTTTATAGCCAACCGTATTTAAAGCATTTAAATGCTGCTTATCTTTTAGTTGTTTTACTTCTTCAATAAGACCTTGATTAACCATTATATCCACACGTTGGTTAATTCGCTCGTAAATGAGTTCACGATCGGCTGTTAAGCCCACAGTTATCGTTTTAAATGGGCGGGAGTCTTTGTTTTTATTCAAAAAAGATGAGTAGGGTTTATCTGTACCAATACAAATTTCTAAAGCTCTAATAACCCGGTGCGGATTATCTATAGCTATAGCGGCGTACGATTTAGGGTCTAGAGTTTTTAGCTGAGCTTGTAAGGCCTCTAAACCTTCAGTTTCTAATCTTTTATTTAGTTCGGTTCTAATACTGGCATCAACTTCAGGAAAATCATCTAAACCTCGGGTTACGGCATCTACATATAAGCCAGAACCTCCAACCATAATAACCGTGTCATGCGTTTTAAAGAGGGTGTTTAGGCATAATAGGGCATCTTTTTCAAAAGCACCCACATTGTAATTGTCATCGACTTGCAAATGATGGATAAAATGGTGTTTTGCAAGCGCTAATTCTTCAGGAGTAGGAGCAGCCGTACCAATGGTCATGTCTTTATAAAACTGTCTAGAATCGGCAGAAATAATTTCGGTTTTAAAATGCTGCGCAAGTTTAAGACTTAAAGCTGTTTTTCCAATAGCAGTAGGGCCAACAATAGAAATAAGATGTTTATTTGTATTCAATAGTTTAGGTATTATGTAAAGGTTCTCCGCAATTATAACAATATTCAGCGCCATCTCTGTGATCGTGTTTCAGGCAATTAGAACACGATTGAGAATTTAAATGTATGGTTTTATTCTGGTCTGCCGGCAGTGCTATAGGTCCAGGAGTTTTAGTGCGGTTGCTATATTCGGCAGAAACGATACCTGTTGGAACCGCTATAATACCGTAACCTAAAATCATGACTAACGATGCGATAAATTGCCCAAGTGGGGTTTGCGGTGCAATGTCTCCAAAACCAACAGTGGTAAGGGTTACTATGCACCAATATACACTTTTAGGAATGTTTGTAAATCCATTTTCTTCGCCTTCAACCAAATACATAATCGTGCCCAAAATAACCGCTAAAATTATAACCGCAAATAAAAATACAGAAATTTTGGCTCGACTAGCTTTTAAAGCAGATACTAGATTGTGCGAGGCTCCTAAATAGCGCCCTAATTTTAAAATTCTAAAAATACGAAGTAATCGCAATGCTCTTAAAGCCACCAAAGCGTGTGTCCCTGTAAAAATGATGGAGAGGTATTTTGGAGCGGTAGATAATAAATCGATAATACCGTAAAAGCTACAAATGTATTTTAAGGGTTTTTTTACCGTAATTATTCGCGCTATATATTCAATGGTGAATAAAATAGTAATGACCCATTCGGCCGCATTTAAAACATCGTGATATTTTGAGTCGATAGATTTTACGCTCTCTAGCATTACTAAAATAATACTAGTAATAATAACTATAAGCAACAGGATATCGAATAACTTACCTGCAGGTGTTTCTGCTTCGTAAATTATATCGTGTAACTGCTCTTTCCAGTTTTTTTTCTGTTTGGATTGGCTCATAGAATCAAAAATAAGAAAAGTAAGTTAGTTTTCTTGAAATATATAAAGTAAGCTTCAGGAGAAAGCATTACCCAAGCAATTCAATTATTTTTAAGTTTTTATGCCTGCGTAAATAACTTTGTATAATATGTTGTGTGTCTCTATTATTTTCCATTCTGGTAATTATAGATTCTAACACTTTAAGGTTGTTTATTTGATAGTTTAAATTGAAAAACCCTAAACCTTCAAATTGTCCATCTTTAATATAAACGGCACTGCGCTCGTCTATATCTCTGCCGCGATCTACAATAATCATATTTTTATGGATGTAGCTATTTTTATCAATAAGTTGCTGCACACGGGCATTATAATCTGCAGCAGGCTCTTCAATTTTACAAGCACCAAAACACGTTTTTGTGTCGTAATTAAAACATGGTTTTTCAGGGATGTTGGCTGTAAATCCTGTTAACTTTAAACATAAGTTATAGGTTTCTACGGCATGTTCTAAAAAGTGCTTAGCACTTTGCTTGTTACTAAATGTGGTAATTGGGTGCTTGCGTCCGTCTGCCACATCTATTTTTAAATTTATATACCCGTTTTTGTCCTTAAACGCATAAAGAGCATGTGTAAATTGGGTGCGTTTTCTTGAGCGGTTATAAATAGGTTTTAAGCGTTTTATTTCTTCGTTTTCCTTTAATAAAGCAATTAATTCACTACCCGTTTCCTCGTAGGTGACGTGAGACACATGAAGTTGAATTTTTTTAGATTTTGAATTCGGTGCTGTAAAATGTTGATTTACTCGACGTTTTATATTCCTACTTTTACCAATGTAAATAATGTCGCCACCTTCCTTATGAATATAGTAAACCCCGGTTACAGCAGGAAGATCTTCTACAATATCTATAAGTTTTCCTTCTAGTTTTTTCGGGTTTTGGGCTTCTTTAATAGAGGATAGAATAATTTTTTTAGAACTATCTTTAGTTTGAAGTAATTTGAAAAGTTTTACTGTGGCCATAGCATCTCCGTTGGCACGATGTCTGTCGGTTACGGGAATACCTAGCGATCTTACTAATTTTCCTAAACTATAAGAAGGCTGATCTGGAATTAAATCTTTTGCTAATTCTACGGTGCAAAGTGTTTTACGTTTAAAGTCGTAACCTAAGCGTTTAAATTCGGTTTGTAAAATGCGGTAATCAAAAACAGAATTATGAGCTACAATGATGCAGTCTTCTGTAATTTCAATAATACGTTTTGCAACCTCGTAAAACTTGGGTGCATTTTTAAGCATATTGCTATTAATACCTGTTAGGTTTACAACAAAGGGCTGAATCTCTCGCTCTGGATTTACTAAGGATATAAATTGATCTACAACGGTGTGGCCGTCGTATTTGTAGATAGCTATTTCTGTAATGCCTTCCTCATTAAATTTGCCACCTGTGGTCTCTATGTCTAAAACTGCGTAAATAATAAACTCTTAAAAATTAATAATTTCTTACTCCAAATATACTGCTTCCAATGCGCACCATAGTACTTCCGCAAGCTATGGCTAACGGATAATCTCCGCTCATTCCCATGGAAATGGTGTTAAATTGCTCTGGTTTGGGGTGTTCAATTTTCAAAGATTTAAAGATAGTTTTTAATTGGTTAAATTCAGATTTTATTTGAGATTCATTCTCGGTAAAGGTTGCCATTCCCATAACACCAACAATATTAATGTGTTTTAATTCAGGAAAATTTTGAGAATGGAGAATTTGGGAAGCCTCTACTGCGGTCATTCCAAATTTAGAGTCTTCTGCGGCAATTTTTATTTGAAGTAAACAGTCGATAACGCGATTGTGTTTTTCGGCTTGCTTATTTATTTCGTTTAATAATTTTTCATTTTCCACGCCGTGAATCAAACTCACAAAACCGGCCATATATTTTACCTTATTCCGTTGCACATGACCAATCATATGCCATTGGATATCTTTTGGCAGTTGCTCATGCTTTTCGGCCATTTCCTGAATTTTGTTTTCTCCAAAAATGCGTTGACCAGCTTCATAGGCTTCTAAAAGATCGCTTATGGGTTTGGTTTTAGATACTGCAACTAACGTAACATGCTCGGGAAGTGTTTCTTTTATATGATTTAAATTTTGTTGAATAGACATGATGTGAAATTTGTGTATTAAAATTCGTAAATGGTAATACCACTACGTAGTTTAGGTTCTATAAAGGTGCTTTTAGGAGGCATCTGTAAATCGTCGTCGGCAATTTGTTTTAATTGCTTTATAGTGGCAGGAAGCATGGCGAAACCAACTTTAAACTCGCCACTATCGACACTGCTTTTTATATTTAGAAATTCGTTTTTACCGCTGGTGTAGGCAATACGCTTATCGTTTCTTAAATCATGTATACCTAAAATAGGACGTAATATGGTTTTGTAAAGTAGATAGGCGTCTAAGCGATCTAAAGAAGTTTCGAAATTATAAATGGTTTTCCTGAGGTATAAAGAATAAAATTCACCATCTAAATACATGCTAAAATGATGTTTTTTACTTGGTTTATAAAGCTGTTTGTGTCGATTTTCAATTCTGAAACACATATCTAATTGAATCAGAAATTCTTCCTTACTAAGCCCATTTAAATCTTTTACCAACCGATTGAATTCATGGATTTTTAAATCGGATTCAGGAATGAGATAAGCCATGAAAAAGTTATAAGATTCAGAACCAACATGATTGGGGTTATTCGATTTTTCCTCGGCATAATGCAAATGTGAGGATGCCGAACGGTGATGCCCATCTGCTATGTAAATGGTTGGCATATTTTTGTACGCATCTGTAATGGTGTCTATCATAGCCTGATCCTCAATCTTCCAAAGATAGTGGGTGTCTCTATAAGTGGTGGTAAACTCAAACTCTGCACGTTCCTTTTGTATCTTTTCAATACAAGATTTTATAATGGCATTATCTGGATGTGTTAGCAATACTGGCTCTGCGTTAAACCCAACAGTTTTTAGGTAATCTTTAAAAATGATTTCTCTAAATTGAATGGTGTTTTCGTGTTTTTTAATCACGTTGTTTTCGTAATCGGCCGCACTTGCAGCTGCGATTATTCCATTGAATTCCTGTTTTTCTCGGTCAATAATTCTATATGCGTAATAACAAGCCGTTTTATCTTTTTTAAAAATATGATCTTCCTTAAATTCTAAATATCGGTTTCTAACCAGCTTATACCTGTCTAGTCCAGAAAGTTCTTTATCGTATTTATAACCAGGATTAACAATATGCAAAAAGGAATACGGATTGTAATTTAAACGTGCTTCGCGCTGTTCTTGCGAATAGGTGTCATACGATCGCGATGCTACTAGACTTACCTTGTCTCGTGTAGGTCTAACGGCTTTAAACGGAAGAATTTTTGCCATAGCTTACACTATTTTAAAAATTGCTTCGCGACTTGTTCTGCTTTTCTGCTGGAAGAATAATCGTAAAACCCTTCACCAGATTTGACTCCTAATTTTCCTGCACGTACCATATTTACTAGTAACGGGCAAGGTGCGTATTTGGGGTTTTTAAATCCGTCGTACATCACGTTTAAAATAGATAAACAGACATCTAATCCTATAAAATCGGCCAATTGCAAAGGTCCCATAGGGTGCGCCATACCTAATTTCATAACCGTATCTATTTCCGAAACTCCTGCCACACCATTATATAAGGTTTCAATAGCCTCATTAAGCATGGGCATTAAGATTCTGTTAGCCACAAATCCAGGATAATCGTTAACTTCTACAGGGACTTTTCCTAAAGTTTTCGATAAGTCCATTATGGTTTTGGTAACCGAATCGCTAGTGTTGTACCCACGAATAATTTCTACCAACTTCATGATGGGAACAGGGTTCATAAAATGCATTCCAATAACCAATTCCGGCCGACTAGTAGCCGCTGCAATTTGAGTAATAGAAATAGACGATGTGTTTGTTGCTAAAATGGTTTTTTCGGGACAAACATCATCCAATTGTTTGAATATTTTTAATTTGAGTTCGCTATTTTCTGTAGCCGCTTCAACCACTAAATCAGAATGTTTTACGCCTTCTGTTAAATTGGTGAAAGTTGTAATGTTTTGAAGTGTTTCAAGTTTTTGATTTTCACAGATAACCTCTTTAACTATTAGCCGATCGAGATTTTTTGTAATCGTCGCAATCCCTTTGGTTAAAGAATCTTCGCTAATGTCAATTAAATGCACCTTAAATCCGCTTTGGGCGAACGTGTGTGCAATACCATTTCCCATAGTTCCTGCACCGATAACTGCTATATTTTTCATGATAGTTTAGGTTAATGTTGCGAGTACGTGGTTAGGGTGCTCTAAAGTTTGTTTGTATTTTGTATTTTAAAATTGATCAATAATCATATTGGCAACACGTAAGGCTTCTGTACCGTCGTGTAAGGTTACAATAGGTTTTGTATCTGTGTTTATAGCATGTGCAAAAGTTTCAAGCTCATCTAAAATGGCATTGTTATTTGCTATGTCTGGATTTGCAAAATAAATTTGTTTTTTTACCCCTTCGGCATTTTGTAAAATCATGTCGAAATCGCCAGGTTGTTTTGGGGCATCTTTCATCTTTACAACTTCACATTTCTTTTCTAAAAAGTCGACAGAAATATAGGCGTCGCGCTGAAAGAACCGTGTTTTACGCATGTTTTTTAACGAAATTCTACTAGCAGTAAGGTTAGCAACACAGCCATTTACAAATT